>NZ_JABUMQ010000418.1:0-8328 GCF_013336645.1 Myxococcus sp. CA039A
CCCCCACCCTCCGGGGACCCCTCCCTCCGCCGGCACCTGCTGGACGCGCTACAAAGACTTCCCCCCGACCACCGCGAGGCCGTGGTGCTCAGCAAGGTGGAAGGCTGGTCGTTCGACGAGATCGCCGCGCTCCGGGGAATCAGCGCGGGCGCGGCACGACTGCGGGCACACCGGGGCTACGAAAAGCTCCGTGAGCTCCTCAGCGGGCTGGGAGAGGCGTGATGAAGGCGCCCATCGACATCGATGCCCTGCTCAACGAGACGCCTCGCACGGACGGCGCCTCGCTCGAACGCGCCCTCGCGAGCGCGCGCGGAGAGCTGGCCCTGCGCGAACCCGTGCGTCGCTGGCGCACGCAGGCCGCGTGGCTGATGGCTTCGTCCGGAGGCCTGGCCATGGGAGTCGCCGGAGTGATGCTCGCCAGTGGCGCGCTCACGGGCCCCGCGCTGCTGGAGCGTGTTCCCCTGCTGCTGCTGTTGCTGGCGACGAGTGCCGTGTGCGCCTGGGGCGCGCTGTCTCCACGAGGGCACGGGTTGCGTCGAAGCGGCGTGGGGCTGGCGATGGCCTGCGCGGCGACGCTCGTGCTCGCGCGCGGCTCTCCCAGCACCACACCTTCGCTGCCAGCCTGGGTCTGCACAGTGAGCCACCTGGCCGTCGGCGCCGCTCCGCTCGTGGTGGCGCTGTGGATGTTGCGCGGCGCGGCCTTCCAGCCCCTGCGTGCCCTGAGCGCCGGGCTGTCCGTTGGGACGACAGGTGCCTTCGTCGGCGAGCTGGCCTGCGAGCAGGACTGGCGTCACGTCGCCAGCTACCACCTGTTCGCCTGGGGGCTCATCTGCGTGATGGCCCTCGTCCTGTCACGTCACCTCAAACCCCGCTCCTACGCCCCATGACCCTGGACCCCTCTCTCATCGTGAGCACTGACGTGGACGGAGCGCCGGTGCGAATCGGAGAGCCCGTCACGGTCATCAGCGCGTCGTCGGACGGAACCATCAGCCCGGGCTTCCTCGGTCGCACCGGCACCGTCGTGGCCCTCGTCTACGACGACCCTGGCCTCCAGTACCCCTCCGACCCTCTCATCCAGGTGCGTGTCGACGGGCTGGGCGAAGACCTCTTCTTCCCGGACGAGTTGGAGCCCCAGTGGGCCCTGCAACGCGCCGCCCGCCAGCGCCGCGAGGACCGCGAGCGGGCCGTGCCGGGAACGCATCGCGTGCAATAGCCAGCACCGCGACAAGCCAGGGCGACAATTCCTGGATTATCAAATTAAGATGAATTGCAGGTCAGGACTCACCCATACTCCCGTGCCACTCCATCGGAGGGGCCTCCGCGCCGGTGGAACGTGCCCGTGGCGGAGGCTGAACGCAATCGGGGGAGTCCATGAGAACCGTTTTCCTGAAGTGGGTGCTGCTGGTCACCTGCCTTCAAGGCCCGTTGGCCTCGGCGCAGGCGCAGATCTCCGTCTGGCATGCCTTGAATGGACAGACAGAGGCAGCCTTCAACAGTTCGGTCCAGCGCTTCGAGGACAACAATCCCAGCCACACCGTGGCGGTGTCCCAGTTCTCCAGCCAGGAGGACCTCTACACGAGCCTCATGGTCGCCGTGGCCGGAGGCAACGCCCCGGACGTGGTGGTGGGCAATCACACGATGGCGCCCGCGCTCCTGGAAGCTGGCATCGTCGCGCCCTATTGCATCCCCGGTGAGTGCCCCGAGTGCGAGTCGGCGAATCCTCCCCGTTGGTGCGCCTATGCCTCCAATGGGCTCTACAACGACTTCTCTTCCTACAGCGGTTATGGCGGCTTCGAGGCGAGCATGATTCCAGCGCTTCAGCTGGACTCCAACCGCTGCGTACAGGAGGACTGCGCGGAGTGCGCCGCCCCCACGCCGACGGGCTTCGCTCGCCCCCTGTACTGCGATTACATCCATCGGTCCTCGAACCTCGACATCTTGCAGGCGGGGTTCGCGGTGTGGAACGACGAATGGGAATGGGTGTTCCCCATTGGCAGGCCCGCCTGGTGGAGCCACCTCGCCTACGCGGTGGACCTGAGCTGGCTCGAGCAAATGGGCCTCGAGATGCCCGCGACGATTCCCGACGCGGAAGAGACCCAGTCCCACGCCAGCGGCATCCACGCCTACGACCTGGATGGTGAGTACTGCGGCACCGTGCCCTACCGCTTCAAGATACCCGGGTGGGTGGGTGGCCCCCTTCCGGACCCCTGGGAGAATGCGAACATCTTCATCGTCCCCTCCGAGCAGCTCGCGTTCCTGTCCGAACACCGTCCGGGCTTGCAGGCCGCCGTCATCGAGGGGCACCGACCGGAGATCATCGTGACGGGCGCCTTCGTGCTCTCGACCACCCAGGAGCGGAGCGCCGCGCTCGAGTTCATGTACGAGCTGGGAAGTGACGAGACGCAGCTCGAGGGCGCGCTGGGCACCACGTTCCTGCCCACGAACAACGGGGCCTTCGAGAACACGTTCGACCTGGTGCCTGGACTCCGGAACTCCGCGCTGGGCGGCGTGCTGGCACCGAGCTATCAGCAATAGTCCGAGGGTGAGGGCATAGTCAGGGGGTGGTGACATCCCCTGACGACGCTCCGCGCCCGCTGGGTCGCAAGGCCTACGGCTCGATTCCCCACCTGCCTGGCTCCCGCACCGGCCCCGCGGACAAACACCTGTCACTGGAGCTGGCGCACATCTGCACCGAGCGCCTCCGCGACGCGCGTGATTCCGTCATCGTCCTGGAGAAGCTGGACGGCTCGTGTGTCGCCGCGGCCCGGCTGGGAGACGAGGTCATCGCGCTGGGACGCGAGGGTCGGCTCGCCGCCCACTCTCCCAATGAGGCTCGTCAACTCTGGTCCTCGTGGGTCTCTACCCACGCCGAGCGCTTCAAGGCCGTGCTCCAGCCCGGCGAGTGGCTCGTGGGCGAGTGGCTCGCGCTCGCCCACGGCACCCGCTATGCGCTGGCGCACGAGCCCTTCGTCGCCTTCGATTTGATGCGCCAGGGTGCTCGCCTGCCCTGGGCCGAGCTCACCTCCCGCGTCCGCGCGGGTTGTTTCACCACGCCGGGCGTCATCCACGAGGGCGGCCCCTTGAATATCGACACAGCGATGGCGCTGCTTCCAACGGGCGGGTTCCACCACGCCCTGGACCCCGTCGAAGGGGCCGTGTGGAGGCTCGAGCGCCAGGACGGCGCGGGTGTCAGGGTGGAGCTGCTGACCAAGTATGTCCGTCGCGACAAGGTGGATGGGAGCCTCCTGCCGGAGAACACCGGGCGTCCCGCCATCTGGAACTGGCGCCCCGCGGCGCTCCCATCGAAGGAAGTGCTCCCGTGACTCGGGCCCTCTTCGTCACCGGTAACCAATACAAAGCCGACGAGGTCTCCCGCCTGCTGGCCGGCCTCGACATCACCTGGAAGAAGCTCGCCCTGCCGGGGCTCACCTCGGCGGAGGACGGCACTTCCGCCCCGCTGGACCTCGACGGCATCGCGAAGCGCAAGGTGCTGGCCGCCCATGCACACCTCGGCGAGCCCTGCTTCGTGGAAACCACCGCCCTGGAGCTGGACGACGGAGAGTGCTTCACCGGCGCCCGCTTCAAGAAGGAGCTGCTGGCCCTGGGTGAGCGCGCCTTCTTCGCGAAGCACGGCGGCCGCCGGGGCCGCACCCGCGTGGCGGTGGCCTTCTCCGAGGAAGGGGACCCGGACCGCGTCACCCTCTTCGAAGACGCCATCGAAGGCCTGCTGCTCGCCGCGCCCCGGGGCGACGGTGGCTACGGCTGGGACGGCGCGTGGTTGCCAGACGGATACCAGCGCACGCTCGGGGAGATGGCTCGCAACAAGTTCTTCCTCAACATGCGGCACCGCCCCTATCTGGAGCTGGCCGACCGACTGCGAATCGCATCTCCGGGTGGCGCTTACGAGGCGCACCTCACCGTCTCCGCCCGCACCGAGGAGGACCTCCAGCGCTTCCGCGCGTTCTGCGACGCGGCCTCGGTGAAGTGCATCTTCATCGAGCTGGGTCGAGGCGCCGAGCCCTTCCAGCCCATGACGGCCTCCTACCACCACGGCACGCTCCGACAGGCGCTGGAGGAAGTCAGGGGCATGGCGCGCGCGCTCGCGAGCGAGGGCTTCGACGTGACGCGTATGAAGCTGGAGGCCCTCGGCAAGAACCGCGACATGCCCGAGGACGATGAGACCGCGCGCGCCCAGCCCGCCAACTACTTCGAGTTCCACGTGAAGGCCCTCATCCCCGCGAGCGGCGAGGGACTGGACACGCTGCATGCCCGCTGCACGAGGCACGGCGCCCACCTGTCACGCAACGCACGCAAGCTTCGCGAGGACGGCGCCAGCGAGCGCTTCGTCACGCTCCGCGTCCACCACCTGGGCAAGGCGAACGCCGACGCACGCTTCAACGCACTCCTCGAAGACCTCTCCGGGCTGGGCCTGACGCTGACGCAGCGACTGCGGGAGTTCACCGTCTACGACTCCAACCTCGGGCTCGACCGGGGCTGGCTGGAGACCTCTTCATGAGCGCGCACACCCTTCCCCTGCGCGCGGGAATCGCCGTCCTGCGCCGCCTCGCGCGCTCGCCCGACGCACCCGAGCTCGTCCTCCGAGGTGGGCTGATGATGCGCCGCTGGAGCGGCCCGGTGCCTCGCCCCGTCGAGGACCTCGACTTCCTCGCGGGCTTCCCCTTCGACACACGCGAGTCCGTCGACCGGATGGGGCGGTTGCTGCGGGATGACACCGGAGACGGCTTCACCTTCGGCGCCCTCCGCTCCGAGGTCATCTGGGAGGAGACGGAGTTTCCCGGCGTGCGTGTCCACGTGGAGACTCAGTTGCCCGGGGTGCAGTCACCCTTCGAGCTGCGCATCGACCTGGGCTTCGGCGACCCGATGGATCCTCCTCCCGAGTGGATCGACTACGAGTCCCCGGACGCGGCTCCCGCACACGTCCTCGCCTGTCGCGCGGAGACACTGTTCGCGTGGAAGGTGCATGGCCTCTTCGAGCGCGGCAAGGGCCGCTTCCGCCCGAAGGACCTCTTCGACGTGTACCTCCTCACGCGGTACGCGCCCCTGGACGCCGCGCTCCTGCCTCCCGCGCTGCGCCTCGCGTTCGACGCACGCGGGGACTCGCTGGCGCTGATGGAGCGGCTGGTCGACAACGACTTCGGTCGCAGCCCGTGGAGCCTGGAGAAGTGGGCGCGCTACCGGGCCAGTGAACCGGAGGGACGCCCCGAGCAGCTCGCGGACGTGGTGACAGCCGTCGCCCAGGCGCTGCGCCCCGTGTGGGAGGTGGCGCGAGCACTACCGCCCTCGCGCCCCGAAGTCGCGCGCCGTGTCAGTACGACGCGGTGAGGCCCCAGTGGATGCTGGAGTACGTGTCTTCGGCCACGCCCCCGTTGTCCCAGCCCGTCCGCGTGCCAGGGCCACTGAAGGTGTCCTTGTAGCGCGACACCTTGAAGCGCACCTGGTAGCCGAACGGGCCCCACAGCTCGCCGGCCACGCCCAGCTCCGCTTCCCAGCCGAACGTCGACACCGAGGTACCGTAGTCACTCACTTCCAGGTCCAGCGCTCCGCCCTCGTCGTCGAAGCCATGGCCGGGCTGAGGGCTGATGAAGAGCTGTCCCGCCGCCTCCAGGCGCACCTGGCGAATCAACGGCACCGACACCTCCAGGCCCACCGCGGGATACAGGCGATGGGTGCCCGACAGCGGGCTGTCCGCGGACTCGTCCACGTCGAAGGAGCGCGTGAGCAGGCCCGCACGCGCGCCCGCGTAGCCGAGCAACTGCGACGAGCCCAGGCCGAAGTAGTAGCGATACATCGCCTGCGCGGTGAGGACCGAGTCGGTGGCCACCACCTCGCGCGTGACGGACTGGCCCGCGTCGTTGAACAGCGTCACGTTCGTGGACGCGTACCCGCGTCGATAGCCCAGCACCGCGCCCAGGCCCCGCAGCGGCGAGGCGTGTCGGGCCAGTGGCAGCAGCTCCAGCTCCGCGGAGATGCCCAGGTACGGCACGGTCGACTCGTAGTCCGAGCGGTCCCCGAGCTGCTCATCCTCGCTCTTCCGGTCGAACTCGTCGCAGGACTTCACGCCCGGACGCGCGCAGTACTTGCGCCACGTCGTCGTGCCACCCAGCGTGAGCCGGGCCAGCGGCGGTCGCACCGGCTCATTGCCCACCGTGCCACCCGAGCCGGTATCCAGCGCCACCTCGAGGAACGGGTCCGTGGTGGTGTGCGACTCCGGGTCCTCGTCCATCGGCGGGGGACCGTCTGTCGGCTGCGGACCGATGGCCACGACCTCCGGCGTCTGCTCAGGCACCTTCGCGGGGCGCTCCGCCGGGGGAAGCGGCTTCGGCGACTCGACGGGGCGCTCCGCGACGGGAGCGGGCACCTCCGGCCTGGGAATCATGATGGAGCCGCCCTCGCCCGGGGCGGGCGGCGGCGTCTTCGGCGGCGGGGCCTCGGCCACGACGGGAGGAGGCGCCACCGGCTCGGCGGGCTGGATCGGCTCGGACGGAGTGACACTCGCGGGCGGCTCGAAGGCGCGGGGAGCGCTCGACAGCGACCCGACAACGGCGAGCACGGCGCTCTTCGCCTCGGCGGAAGACAGCTTGCCTCGGGTCAGCTTCACGTCCTTCTCACCGAGCACGGCGCCGCTCGCATCCAGCACTCGCACCGTCAGGCCCGAGGGGCCCACCGTGCCCGTGACGGCCGCGTCCAGCTTCATCCTCGGCGCCACGGCGACGAGCCCTGCATCCGTGAAGAGGGCGGCGCCCTTCAGCCCGTCCTTCTTCGCCAGCGTCGCGTACTGCTTGAGCGACTGCACCTTCACCTGCTTCGAGCGGCGAAGGGCGGACTCGAGCTGTCCGCGCACCTTGCCGCCGCGATCACCCTCCACCGTCAGCACGACGAGGCGCTTGGGCTCCTCCCTGGGCGCGGCCGCCTTGCGAGTCTTGACGGCCTTGGGCTTTGCCTTCGCCTTGGGCGCCACCACCTGGGCTGGCGCCGCGCGCTTCTTCTTGACGACCTGCGCCGACGCCCCCGGAGAGGCCAGCGCCACCGCCACGAAGAGCACCAGGCCCCAGCGAACCATCGCGTGTTGGGTGTTCATCATTCAGGAGTGGAAGGTTCACCCACCCCGCACGCGAAGTCCAGGCTTGCCCGGCCGTCCGGTCAGGCGTTGAGGTGCGCCGGAGCTCCCACCACCGTCTGGCCGGACGCGGAGGACGGCTCCGAATCCAACCCACCGAGGTCCTCCGAGCGCTCCGTCTCCGCGACGTATTGCGCGCGGCCGATGCCCAGGAAGTCGCGGCGGTAGATGCGCACCATGGCCATGAAGATGGAGGCGATGAGTGGCCCCACCAGCAGGCCCATCATCCCGAACACCGCCAGCCCGCCGAACATGGAGAGGAAGACGAGCAACGGGTGCAGCGCCATGCGAGAGCCGCACAGCCGGGGACGGATGACGTTGTCGATGCTCCCGACCAGGAACGTCCCCCAGGCCAGCAGGAAGACGCCCTCGCTCACCTGGCCCACCGCGATGAGCACCGCGCCAATGGGGCCCCACACCAGCGCCGTGCCGCCCACCGGCACCAGCGCCACCAGCACCATGGCGGCGCCCCACACCCCGGCATGCGGCACACCGGCGATGAGCAGGCCCACGAAGCCCACCGCGCCCTGGATGAGCGCGGTGATGGTGTTGCCGTAGACAATCGCGTAGGCGACGTCGGTGAACTCGCGCGCGAAGGCCTCGAAGTAGCGGCGGTCCAGCGGAATCAACCGCATGACCTCCGCCACCAGCCGGCGACCATCCAGGAAGAAGTAGTACATGGCCACGGTCATCAGGAACATGTTGATGATCAGCTCCGTGCCCGCGCCCACCACGTCCTTCAGGAGCGCCGCGCCGCCCGTCACCGCCGCCATCAACGTGCGCTCCGTCTCCGCGCTCTCCAGATCCAACCGGATGTAACGGCTCAAACCCCGGGGCAGACTGGACGCGAACTGGTGGCGCAGGTCCACCTGCTCCAACAAATCTTGCGCCTGCCCCACGAACTGGAACACCTCACGCGCCACCATCCACCCCACCAGCGCCAGCGGTGCGAGGATGAGGAAGAACACCGTGAGGGTGGACAACCCGGCGCACAGGGGCTTGCGGCCCCGCAGCTTCTGACACAGGTAGTCCTGCACCGGCATGAACAGGACCACCAGGAAGCCGCCCAGCAACACGGGCATCAGAAACGGCAACAGAATCCTGGAGAACAGAATCAGCGCGAGCGCAAACAGCGCCGCGAACACGTAGTTCGACCACCGCCGCGAATCAGCCACCGCCCCACCCCACCC
>NZ_JABUMQ010000419.1:0-8322 GCF_013336645.1 Myxococcus sp. CA039A
GCCCCCGGGCCTGTGTCCACCCCCTGGACGACGGGGAGGAACAGCCAGGCACGCATCCGCTCGAACCCTGGGAGGTGAAACCCGCTAGGGTGCCGCCATGATCGACGAGAAGCCGTTCGTCTCCCGCCACCGCTACGAGCACCACCATCCGACGGTGCTCGCCATCTATTGCTCGGATGGACGCTTCACGGATGCCGTGGAGGACCTCGCCACCCACCTGGGCCATGAGCGCATCGATACGCTGACCATCCCCGGTGGTCCCGCGCTCCTCAACCGCTGGGTGGCTGACTATCTGGAGAGCGACACCATCACCCGCGCGGCACGCTTCCTCATCATCGGCCACCACATCGAGGAGGTCCTCCTGCTCGCTCACGCCAACTGCGGCTACTACCAGTCCCGTCACGGAACGATGGGGCCGGAGTTCATCGCGGAGCAGCAGGTCCAGGATCTGCGTCACGCCGCCGAGCAGCTCCAGAAGGAGCACACCGGCATCCGCGTGCGCCCCTTCTTCGTCCACCCGGAAGCGGAGCGCATCCACTTCAAGCCCGTAGCCCTCCACGACTGAGGCCGCGGACGACCCTCTGGCTCAGCGCGAGTCCGTCCGCCCCGCCGCCTCCGCTTGCCCCACGCGGGAGTGCTTGCGGCCGTAGCCGAAGTAGATGACCAACCCCAGCGCGAGCCAGAGGATGAGGCGTATCCAGGTCTCCGTGCCAAGGCCCAGCATCAGGGCCGTGCAGACGAAGATGCCCAGGATGGGGACCACGGGCACGAAGGGCGTCCGAAAGGGCCTGGGCAGATCCGGCCGCGTGTAGCGCAACACCAGGATTCCGGCACAGACGACCACGAACGCGAACAGCGTTCCGATGGAGACGAGGTGCCCGAGCAACCCGATGGGAAACAGCCCCGCCACCACCATGGACACGGCTCCGGTGATGAGCGTGGACACATAGGGCGTGCGGAAGCGCGGATGGATGCGGCCGAAGAACGGTGGCAACAACCCGTCGCGCGACATGGCGAAGAAGATGCGCGGCTGCCCCATCAACATGACGAGCACCACGGACGCCAGTCCCGCGATGGCCCCCACCCCGACGATGGGGCGGAGCCATTGCAGGGCCGGGCCCCCCTCGGAGATGGCCACGTACACGGGCTCGGGCACGTTCAGCGTGCGGTACGGCGCCAGGCCCGTCATCACCGCCGCCATCAGGACGTAGAGCACCGTGCACACGATGAGCGAGCCGAGGATTCCCGTGGGCAGGTCCTTCGACGGGTTCTTCGTCTCCTGCGCGGCCGTCGAGACGGCGTCGAAGCCGATGTACGCGAAGAAGATGACGCCCGCTCCCGACAGCACCCCGCTCCAGCCAAACTCTCCGAAGCGCCCGGTGTTGGGAGGGATGAAGGGCGTCCAGTGCTCCCGCTCGACGTGGAAGGCGCCGAAGACGATGACGAGCAGGACGATGGCGACCTTCACGAAGACGATGATGTTGTTGACGCGCGCCGACTCGTGGATGCCGACGACGAGCAGCACCGTGAGCACGCCCACCAGCAGCACCGCCGGAAGGTTGATGAGCGCTCCGGTGGCGTGAGGGATGAGCGAGCCCGGCGCGGTGTCGAACGGAGCATTCGCCAAGGCCGCCGGCAGCTGCCACCCCACGTAGTCGCGAAGGAAGGCCGTCAGGTAGCCGGACCACCCCACCGCCACGGCCGAGGACGCGAAGAGATACTCCAGCATCAGGTCCCAGCCGATGATCCACGCCACCAGTTCGCCCAGCGTGGCGTAGCCGTACGTGTATGCGCTGCCGGCGACGGGAATCATCGAGGCGAACTCCGCGTAGCACAGCCCCGCGAAGAGACAGCCGACCCCGGCCAGGACGAACGACAGGACGATGGCGGGCCCCGCGTGCTGCGCCGCCGCCGTCCCCGTCACGACGAAGATGCCCGCGCCGATGATGGCCCCGATTCCCAGCAACGTCAGCTGGAACCCATTGAGGGTGCGGTGCAGCTCATGCCCCGCGCCATCCTCGTCCTGGAGCCTCGCGAGGCTCTTCTTCGACCAGATTCCCACGGGCGGCAGTCAATGCCGGCCCGCGAGCATTCGGAAGCACGGACAGCGGCGCTCGTCGGCAAGTGTCACCCGGCGAGCGAATCACCGGAGCGGCGCCCCCGGTATCGACTCAGCCGCGGCGGTGGTCGCGGCGGTCCTCACGGCGCTCGCGATGGTCCTCACGGCGCTCGCGATTGTCCTCATGAAGCTCCTGCTTTCCCTCGCGGACCTCGCGCTCCGCCAGCCGGATGAGCTCCTGGATGAGGTCCCGCTTGCGGTGCAACGCGCCACCATTCCGGCGGCCCTCCAGCTCCGCGAGCTCCCGGGCGATGACCTGCCGAGTGCGCAGCGTGGCGGCCTCCGCCTTCACATCGCGGCGGTCATCCCGGGCATCCCGCCGGTCATCGCGGAGGTCCCGCTTGTCGTTGACGTACGCGGCCCGGCGCCCCCAGGCGGCATCGTCGCGGACCTCCCACTGCTCCGCGCGCACCTCGCGCTGGCTGCGCTGGGCCTCCCGCTGCGAGGACGACAGCTCGGTGCGGCTCTCCATCATCTCCGCGCGAAGAAGCTGGCGCAGGCGCCCTTCCACGGCATCCATCTCACGGGTGTCGCGACGCGCCCAGGCCTTGTCGAAGCGGGCCAGGACGGACTTCAGCTCCTCCACGTCCTTCCGGTCGTCGCGAAGCTCGCGGCGGTCCTCATGCACCTCGTAACGGTCCTGCGCGCGCTCCCATTGGTTGGAGCGGGACTGGGCCTGCGCGCTTCCCGCGAAGAGAAGTCCCGCGAGCACGGCGGATGAAAAAGCGTTCATGGTGGGGGTCCTCGTGAGCGCGAAGCTCGCTTGTGTGTACAGGCCTCATGACGCGGCCTGAGCCATTTTATTCGAGGTCCCGAGCCCCCGGGTGGCGACAAGGTAGGACTCGCGCCGACTACTGGGCGGCGACGGTGCAGTCGCCTGTCACATTCGGCGCGGGGTTGCCATTCACCGTGTTCCCACTGAAGACGTTGTCGCTCTCGACCACCAGCTCCACCGCGCCGCTGCCTCGGTTGCACACCACCACGCCCCCCGCCCCTGCCTGGTTGTCCAGGAAGCGGTTGTGTCGCAGGGTGACACCGCGAGTGCCAACATCCTCCACGTAGATGGCCGCCGCGGGCCCCTTCGTCACGAAGTTGTCCTCGAAGAGGTTGTCCACGATGAGGTCGTTGTTCGGCTGGAAGTAGTGCAGGGCCGCGCCGCCGCCCAGGTCGTAGATGTTCTGTGAGTTGGGCCAGGCGAGCACGGGCCTCACCGTCAGGCCGCTCCACACACTGCCCCGGAACGCCTCCAGGCCGTTGTTCCGGAAGGTGTTGCCGCGCACCACGGAGTCACGTCCGTGCGTCACGCACATCGCCCCGCCACCCGCCATGGAGGACGTGCCCGCCTGAGCGAAGCGGTCGATGTCCGACGTGCGGTTGCCTTCGAACAGCGTGCTCTCCACGCGAGAGCCCACGGTGAACATCAGGTCCAGCGCGCCGCACTTCGCCGCGGACACGTTGTCGCGGAACACGGAGTTCCGAATCGTCACCGGCCCCGGGTAGTAGGCCCACAGCGCGCCACGCGTCCAGTCTCGGTCGCCGTTGTATTCGTTCTTGCGCACCTTCTCGAAGACCATGTGGTCGAAGACGGGGTGTCCGTCTCCCACGGAGTTGTCTCCATAGAAGTTCATGCCCCACCAGCCATACGGGTTCGTCGAGGTGAGCAGCACGGGCTTGTCCGCCGTGCCACTCACCTGGATGCCGCCGTACACACGCACTTCCACGCGGCCCTTCTGGTGGTTCATCACGCTGTCCGGCGCACCCGCAGCGACATCGGCCTCCGTCACCTCCGGGCGCCCCTTGAAGTCGAGGATGACGCCGGGCTGCACCTTGAGGACCTGTCCCTTCGGAATCGTGACGACGCCCTGGGCATTGCCGATGACCCGGTAGGGTGAGCCCGCCGCCGTCAGCGTCCCGGACAACGTGCCCGTGACGACCGTGCCGCCATCCGTCGGCAACTCGACGGGCCCCGCATCCTGGCCTGCGTCCGGGCCGCCATCCGAAGCACCGCCATCCGTCCCAGCATCGGCTGGGCCCGCATCCACGGGGTCAGGACCGCTGCCACCGTCCACGCCGGAGTCGCCTCCATCCGAGGTCCCAGGGCCAGCGTCGCGCTCGGGTTCGCCGCCAGCGTCGCGTTCGGGCTCTCCACCGGCGTCGCGTTCGGGCGCTCCACCGGCATCGCGCTCGGGCTCTCCACCAGCATCGCGCTCTGGCTCTCCGCCAGCATCACGCTCGGGCTCCCCGCCAGCGTCGCGTTCGGGCTCTCCACCGGCATCGCGTTCGGGCTCTCCGCCAGCGTCACGCTCGGGCTCTCCGCCAGCATCGCGCACGAGCCCGCCACCATCCTCCACTCCCACGCCGTCTTCAGGGTCCGTCGACGAATCTTCGCCGGAACAAGCAAAGGCACTCACCGAGAGAGACACGGCGACGACGCTGGCAATCAAGAAGGAAAACGAAGATGTCTTCATGGGCGGGCTGGCAGGTAACACGAGCAGGAGTCAGCCACCATTGCATGAGGGTCCCATCCCATGCGGATCAACCTTCGCTCCGAATTCCTGCACGAAGGTACATACCCGCCTCACGCGCCAGGCACTTCCCCACCCCCGCGGTCGGGCTTCCCTCCTCCAGTGTCTCGTACATGCCGCGCACTCACCTCACCTGCATGGTCGGTTTTCATGCACCAGGTGGAGACATCCCCTGCACTGAAGCCTGCTCCCCCGCTTCGCCACGCCGTGGCTGACGTACCGGGTCTGGAATCCGACCGCGAACGGGACGCCTTCCTCGCCGGGGGTCGCGTAGACTCCGCGCCACGATGAACCGCGAAGAAGCGAACCAGGCCCTCGAGCTCATCCGCCGCGTCGTGTCCCAGGCGCGTGACGACTCGGCCCTCCAGAACTGGGGCGTCATCTGGATGCTCCATGCCTTCACCAACGCCGCGGGCTTCGCCGCCACTCAGTGGCTCTGGAATCGGGGAGACCGGACGCCCGGCGCCTACGTCGTCCTCTGGAGCGCCATCCTGGCCTTCAACATCTCCAGCATCTTCCTGCTCAAGCGCGGCCAGACGGCGGGCGCGCGCTCCTTCGTCGAGCGGCAGATCTGGGCCATCTGGACCACGTTCATGGGCGGCATGGGGCTGGTGGCCCTCATCAACTGGCTGCTCGGCCTGGACCGGCTGTTCATGCCCGCGGTGGCCTGTGTGTTGTTCGCCACCGCCTTCTCGATGATGGGCGCGCTGATGGGCCGGGTGTGGTTCACGGTGGCGGCCTTCTTCGCGGTCGTCTCCCTGGTGATGACGCGCTTGCCAGAGCACGGCTTCAGCCTGCTGGCAGCCCTCTGGTTCGCGGTGCAGTTCGGCGGAGGGCTCGCGCTCCACCGCGCCCGCTTGCGCAGGCTCGCGGCCCGGACGCCCGAGGCTCGGCTGGTATGAAGCCGGAGTCGCTCGCCGCACTGGTGGCCCTCGCAACCGAGCCCTGGGGGCTGGACGAGCCAGAGCTTCACTCGCGCCTCGCGGTGGCTGGAGTGACGGACCCCGCGTCGGCGCTGCGCGCGATTGCCCTGGCGGGCCTGGCTCGCGAGGAGCGACGCCGCTGGGTCCCCACGCCGTTGGGACACGAGGCCTTGCGCGAGGCCCACCTGCTCCTCGCGAGCAGCCAGGACCCGAGCCCCAGTCCCCCCGGCATGGAGGAGTGCCCGTCCGTGCCCTGGCTCACCCAGGTGCAGACGCACTGGGTGGAGGCCGTCTCACTCAACTACGCGGTGGACGCGGAGCGACTCGCGCGCCTGTTGCCCGCGCCGCTCGTTCCAGAAATCCATCGCGGCACCGCGTGGGTGCAGGTGCTGATGTCGTCCCTGCGCGACATGCGTCCCCAGGGCGTGTCTCCCCTGCTGGGCGTGTGCTTCTACCAGGTGAGCTATCGGGCGGCGGTGCGCTATCGCAACGCGCGCGGGGAGTGGCGACGCGGCGGCTACTTCGTGCGCAGCGAGACGAATGACCCGGTGATGCGCCGCGTGGGCAATGCGCTGGACGAGTTCCGCTTCCACGAGTTCGGCGAGGCGCACATGGTGATGGCTCGCGAGGGTGAGCTGCTCACCGTCGCGGCGGACCCGGAGGCGGCCTTTCCCGGAGGGCGCCTCGTCGGCGTGTTCGACACCCGGCCCCAGACACACCCGCCCCAGGGCAGCGTGTGGACGGGGCTGGAGGACCTGCACGAGCCGCTGGTCGAGTGCTACGACGCGCTCGGTGTTTCGGGCGACTTCGTCTACGTGCTCACCATCGACCGCGCCCCATGGAACGCCCGCTTCTGCACCCCGGTGGAGCTGTACTGCGAGTACTTCGAGGAGGGCCCTCTCGCCCCGGGAGCGCGCCTGGACTCGGTCCTCCACCTCACGGAGTGTGCCTACCGCTGGCGGCCTCTTCGCAGGGAACGACATACCGTGGAACCGTGAGCGACCCGGCGGAGTCCAACGCGCGATGAAGACCTCCCTCGCAATCGTCGCCGGCTTCCTTGGCGCCCTTCTCTCCCTGAGCGCCCACGCAGGGGACCGCGTCGCCACCGCTCGCGCCTCGCGGATGAAGGACGTCACGGCCCTCTTCGCCACCGCCGGGACCCCCTGGCCCACGGACCAGCTCTATGTCCGGGCCTTCAAGCACGAGAAGGAGCTGGAGGTCTGGGCGGGGCCCAAGGAGGGTCCGCTGGTGAAGGTGAAGACATACCCCTTCTGCGCCGCATCGGGAGAGCTGGGGCCCAAGCGTCGCGAGGGCGACCTTCAGGTCCCGGAAGGGTTCTACACGCTCGACCTCTTCAACCCGGTGAGCAACTTCCACCTCTCCGTGCGGGTCAGCTATCCCAACACGGCGGACAAGCACCACCAGAAGCCGGGCGTCCGGCTGGGCGGCAACATCTTCGTGCATGGCAACTGCGTGAGCATCGGGTGCATCGCCATCGAGGATGGCCCCATCGAGGAGCTCTACCTCATGGCGCTGGACACGCGCGCCCGGACGAAGCGGGACGCGCCCATCCACATCTTCCCACGCAGGCTCGACGCGGCGGGGATGGCGGCGCTGGAGAAGCAGGCAGGCGCGGACACCTCGAGGGTGTCGTTCTGGAAGAGCCTCCAGCCCGCGTACACCCTCTTCGAGGAGAGCCGCCAGGTGCCTCGCACCTCGGTCGTCGCGAAGACGGGCGCCTATGTCGTGACACCCGCGACGAAGGCCCCTCGCGCGGGACGATGACCGCGCGAAGGGCCCGGCACGTCAGAGCGGATACAGGAACCCCACCGCCGTCTCGTCCTGGGCGCTCAACACCAGGTCTCCCGCCGTCACACCGCACGAGTAATTGACCATCACCGAGTTGGGATCCGGGGTCTCCGTCAGCATGCACGTGCCCGTGGTCCGCGGACAGAGCACGCTGCCCGGCTCATGCACGAAGCCCAGCACATGCCCCAGTTCGTGCCGCAGGATGCCCCTCAGCGTCAACGGGGCGATGTTCCCGAACGCGGTGTTGTCGATGAGCAGGCTCCGCGCGGAGCGGGCCGCATTCGGGAAGAACGCGCGGGCCAGATACTGGCCGCCCGTGTTGACCGGACGGATGTCGAAGACGACGCCCTCCTGAGAGGCGCTGCAGGCCCCGTCGAGCGAGCTCTCGTGGATGAAGTTCACGCCCGCCACGGCTTCCCACGCCTTCGCCGCGCTGCTCATCGCCGCGATGACGTCGGCCTGGCGCGTGCCGAAAGACCTGCTGACGCAGTACCGCAAGTCGCGCACCGCCGCGGAGCCCCACATGACGAGGACGCCATTGGGGCACCCCACGGCCAGCGCGTCCTCGCGAGTCCCCAGTCCGTCCCGTCGCACGTAACGGTCGTGGTACGCGCGCAGCGCCGTGTCGCCGTCGAACGCCAGGTCCGGCGGCACGACATAGACGTTCGAGTCGGGCTCCCGGTACGTCCTCGACTTGAACTCCTCGAAGCCATCATCGGAGGTGCCTACCGGGGCACCTGCCGGCTCCAGTTCGACGCTCCCGCATGCCGAGAGCAGGAGAGACACTCCGAGACACCACCCCACGAAACAGACTTTGCGCATGACTCCCCCACTGACGGCTCCCAAAGCCGTCCAACCAGAAATAATAGCAAAACTGGAAGGTGACCTGGGAGCGAGGGGGCTGAACTTCAGTCCGGCGTGGGGTGCTCTTCGTCCGGCGTGGGGG
>NZ_JABUMQ010000041.1:0-45682 GCF_013336645.1 Myxococcus sp. CA039A
GGGTGCCAGGGGGGAGCTGGGACTTCCGACCGGAGGCGCTCGCGGCGGGAGTGACGCTGGAGCTGGCCGGGCGCGTGGTGCTGCTGTTGCACCGGGTGGCGGTGGACGAGGAGCGGTCCGCGGACACGTTGGGCATGGTGGGGCAGAGCTCCGCGCTGGGCCGGGTGCGCACGCGCGTCCGCCAGGTGGCGGACCTGGACGTGCCGGTGCTCATCCGGGGCGAGACGGGCTCGGGCAAGGAGCTGGTCGCGCGCGCGCTCCACCAGCGTGGCCCTCGTCGCAAGGGGCCCTTCGTCAGCGTCAACCTGGGCACGCTGGCCCGCGAGCTCGCCGCGGCGGAGCTGTTCGGCGCGCAGCGGGGCGCCTACACCGGCGCGTCCCAGAGCCGCGAGGGCTTCTTCCGCGCCGCGCACGGCGGCACGCTGTTCCTGGACGAAGTGGGCGAGGCCCCCGCCGAGGTGCAGGTGGCGCTCTTGCGCGTGCTGGAGACGGGGGAGGTGTACCCGGTGGGCGCGCACACTCCCATCGCCACGGACGTGCGACTGGTGGCGGCGACGGACGCGCCCCTGGAGGACCTCATCGAGCAGGGCCGCTTCCGGGCGCCCCTGCTGCACCGGCTCTCCGGCTACTCCATCCAGATGCCCCCGCTGCGCGAGCGGCGGGAGGACATCTCGCTGCTCTTCCACCACTTCGCGCGGGTGGAGTTGGAGGGGCTGGGGGAGGCCTGGCGCCTGGAGCCCACGGACCCCTATGCGGAGCCGTGGCTGCCGGCCGCCCTGGCGTCACGGCTGCTGCGGCACGACTGGCCCGGCAACGTCCGCCAGCTTCGCAACGTGGCCCGCCAGCTCGTCATCAGCGGCCGGGGGCAGGCTCGCCTCCAGGTGGACGCCGCGCTGGAGGCGGAGCTGGCACCGAAGCCCTCGGGCGAGGAGGCGCCAATCCATGAGCCCACGCTTGTTGCCCGTCGCAAGCCCTCGGACGTGACGGAGCCCGAGCTGCTGGAGGCGCTGCGCGAGTGCTCCTGGGACTTGAAGAACACGGCGGAGAAGCTCGGCATCACCCGGGCGTCGCTCTACAACCTCGTCGACCGCAGTCCCCACATCCGCACGGTGAAGGACCTGGGCGCGGAGGAAATCACCCGCTGCTTCCAGGCCTGCGGTGGCGACCTGGACGCCATGGTGCGGAAGCTGGAGGTGTCCCGTCGCGCCCTCCAGCGGCGGGTCAGGGAGCTGGGCCTCGAGCCTCCCGAGTCATGAAGCCGTGGGGCGTGGCAAGCTCCACGGGCCACCGTCCGGGTCGGGCCAGTCCCGCGCATCCCAAGCGACGTGGCGGGGAGGCTTGCACCATGGATGGGCACTTGAAGCATTGGCCGGGCGTCGTCATGTTGTCGCTGGGGTGGAGCTGCGCGCCCGACACGTCGGGGCCCGCGGAGGTCGATGCGCGGGGCGTGCAGTCCCAGGCGGAATACGACGCCTCCGCCTGCGCCAAGCTCCATGCCGTGCCCTGTCCCATGGTGGACGGGGATTGCCCCAAGCCCGAGGAGGGGACGCTGTGTTTCATCACCATCTCCCTGGGGGCCGACCCCGTGACGCCTCCCCGAAGCTGCGTCTGGCAGCGACACCTGCTCAAGTTTCAGCTCGCCCCGGGTGTCCCCTGGGCGTTGCTCAAGTTCCATGGAGAGGGCGCCGACGCCATCTTCGAGAACTACAACAAGGACGACATCAAGCTGGTGGCGGGGCCCATGTCGAGCTGGTGCCGCAGGGTCCGTCGCAATGCGGTCTGGAAGGACTACCCCTTCGTCGTCTCGACCGACACGGGCGAGGGCCAGCCCGGGGACCTGGAAGTGGTCAGGGATCCCAACGAGCCCGAGGAGGAGTGACGCTCCAGCTCTTCACGGAGGCGTCGCGCGGGAGCGGCCCGGCTCCGTGAGCAGGGGCGCCCAGGTCCGAGCGAGCAGGGGGCGCGCGGTGAGCGCGCTCGACAGGGCTTCCCGCGCGCGTGCCTGCTGACCGGGATGCTCGGCCGGGAAGGCCCGGGCCTGGGTGAGCTCCAGCGCCGCATGCAGCGCGCGCGCCTCTTCATCGTGGGGGCGCGCTTTCAGCACCGGGGCCACCCATGACAGGCCGCGCTCCAGCACCTCGCGAGGGTCCTTGTCCGCGCGCCGCCGCGCCAGCGCCCAGTCCAGGTGAAGCCGCGCCAGCGCGCGCCGGTCATCGTGGGGACGGGAGCTGACGGCGAGGGCGGCCTCGTGGGCCTGCTCGGCGCGAGTGAAGGCGGCCTCCCAGTCCTTCGCGTGGAGGACACTCCAGGCCGCGCTCAGGCCGCGAGCCTCCGCGGCGTAGCGCAGCGCTTCCTCGTCCCGGGGGTTGCGTCGCAGGGCCTCACCCAGGGCCTGCTCGGCGGCGTCGAGCTCGGGCCTGGCGTCTGTGCCTCGCTCCAGCGCGAAGGCGGCGAGCACCCGGTGGGCCTGTCCCAGGTTGGCCCAGGCCGTCGAAAGGTCCGGCTGGAGCGCGAGCGCGGCGCGGGCCTCGCGTTGCGCGGCGCGGGCGTCGTCTCGCGGGTCTTCTCCCCGGGCCAGGCGATGGGCCGCGCGGGTGGCGTGGGCTTCCGACAGGTTGCTGTGCGGCAGGCCCTGCTTCGGGGCCAGGGCCAGGGCGCGGCTGAAGGATGCATGCGCTTCGTCCAGGGCGGGGAAGGGGGCCTCGCCGCGAAGCCACGCGGCCCGCGCGCGCTCCAGGTGCACCAGCCCCACGCCCCCGTGGAGCTGGGGCACGTCCGCGTTGAGGGCCAGCGCGCTCCGGTACGACGCGAGCGCGGTGTCCAGGGAAGGACTCGCGTCGCCTCCACCGTCGCGCAGTCGCGTGGCGCGCAGCGCGTGGACCTGGGCCTCGTAGAAGTGGCTGACGAGGTTGCGGGGATTGAGCGTCCGCGCCTTCTCCAGCGCCTGTCGCGCGCGCTCCAGGTCCGCGTCCGCGTCGGGGTTGCGAGGGTTCGACGCGCGCTTGAACCAGGCGCTGCCCAGGTTGATCCACGCGTCGGGAAGCGCCTCGTCGATGCGGATGGCGGTGAGGTACGCGTCGATGGCGCGCTTGCGATGGCCGAGCGAGTCCTCGCCCACCGCGTCCTCGTGGTCCGCCCACACCTTGAAGATGAGGCCCAGGTTGGAGTGGTAGTCGTAGCCGCGCTCCTGGAGCGCCACGCCGTCGAAGGCCTCGATGGCCTGCTTCAGCGATTCCCGGGGGTCCTCGCTGCGCGCCTGTTGAATCCGGGCGCGCTGCCAGAGCACCAGCCCCAGCGCGTGGCGGACCTCGCTGCTCACGGGGTCCACGTCGAGCGCGGCCCGGGCCGCCTTCAGCGCCGCCTGGAGCGCGGCTTCCGCGTCGCCACCCTGTCGGCTCCGGAACTCGGCGAGCCTGCGATGGAGGTGGGCCTTGCGCACCAGGGACGGCAGGTGTCGGGGCGACGCGGTGAGCGCGCGCTCCAGGGCTTTGAGCGCCCGCTCGATGTGCGGTGTCACGTCACCCTGGCCATACAAGCCCATGCGCAGGGCCACCTGCTCGACGCCGGCCAGGGCCAGGTGTGACTCCGGCAGGCTCTCCGCCAGGGACGCGGCGCGGACATGGGCCTTCCTCGCCGCCTCCAGGTCTTCTTGCGCGCGCTCGCGACGTCCCGCGTCCCAGTGCCCGGTGGCGCGCGCCACCAGCACGTCACCCCTCAGGAGCGGGGCCTCGAAGAACCAGGGCAGCCGGTCTCCCAGCGCATCCAGCCGCTCCAGCGCGTCCTCGTATCGCTCCTCGTGGTACGCGAGCAGGGCCGCGACGTACTCGGCCGGGGGCAGGTCGGCGCCGCTGCCCTGTCGCAACCACGCCAGCGCGGGCTCCCGGTAGAGCGTCACCAGCTCGCGCCGCCGCGCCTGTCGCTCCGAGGCGGGCAGGTGCTCGTAGGCGCGCAGCCGCTCCTGGTAGAGCTGCCCGAGCGCGAGCGCCAGCGCGCACGCGACGCGAGGCGTGCGGGTGCCATGCTTCCACGCGGCCTCCAGGTGCTCCCGGGCCCGCGCCGGTTCTCCGAGCGCCAGCCAGCCCCGGCCCAGCGCCTCGTTGCCCGGCCCGAGCGCGTGCTCGCCGCCCTCGCGCATCTCCCCCGCGATGTCCTGGAGGCGCGTCTCCAGTACGTGCCGCTCATTCCGGGTGTCGTGCAGTCGCGTCAGGGCGGTGTAGCGCGCGCGGGACTCCACGTGCTCGGCCAGCTCGGAGAAGCGCCGCGCCAGGTGCTCGCGCACGTCCGCGTCCCGGCGGGCCAGCACGGCCTGCACTCCGGCCAGCAACATCAGCAGGCCCGCCACCGCCGCGAGCAGCAACCCACGCCAGTGTCTGCGCGTCAGCCGCGCCAGCCTCCAGGCCGTCCCCACCGAGCGCGCGAGCACCGGCTCCCCGTCGAGGAAGCGTTGCAGGTCCTCCGCGAGCGCGCGCGCCGAGTCGTAGCGGGCCGCGCGCTGCTTCTCCAGACACTTGAGGACGATGGCCTCCAGGTCCGCGGGAACCTCGGGCGCGAGCACGCGAGGCGGTGTGGGGTCCTCGGTGGGGATGCGGCTGAGCACCTCCAGCGCGTTGCCCCCGGGGATGGGCGGCTGGCCCACCAGGAGCGCGTAGAGCGTGGCGCCCAGGGCATAGACGTCCGCGCGGCGGTCCAGGCGGTTCACCTCTCCGCGCGCCTGCTCCGGCGCCATGTAGTGCGGCGTGCCGAGGATGGAGCCCGTGGCGGTGGCCCCCTCTCCCGGGTCCCTGGCGAGGCCGAAGTCCATGACGTACGGCTTCCACTGCCCGTCGGCCGTGCGCTCCACCAGGATGTTGGACGGCTTGAGGTCCCGGTGGATGAGGCCCGCGCGGTGGGCGGCGTGTACGCCCTCGGCGGCCTGGGCCAGTATCAGCGCCTTCTGCTCCAGGCTGAGCACGCCCGCGAGCTGGTGGAGGGGCTGTCCATCCACGTACTGCATGGCGATGTACGCGCGGCCCTGGACCTGGCCCACTTCGTACACCTTGCACACCCGCTCGTGGTCCACCCGCGCCTGGGCCTGCGCCTCGGCGACGAAGTGCCGCGCCCGGTCCGAGTCGTCGTCCCTCACGAACTTGAGCGCCACGGGGCGACGCAGCACCGGGTCCTGGACCAGGAAGACGCGCCCCATGCCGCCTTGTCCCAGGAAGCGGATGGGCGCGTAGCGCTCCCAGCCCGGCACGGGGAAGCCAGGCTCCGGCTCCGGCTCCAGCGCCTTGGGGGGGCCCACCTGTCCGGTGGCCGTGGGGGCGCCCACCAGCGCGCCCTGGAGGGCCGCGCGCGACGCGCTCCGCAGCGAGGCGAGCGTGTGCTCGGACAGTCGCCCCCGCTCCCGCAACAGCTCCAGGGGCGCGGCCTCGCGTCGCAGGGCCTCCGCCCGCAGCGCCTCCACTTCGCTGTCCGAGAGCAGGCCCTCGAAGAGCACCGCCCGCAGCTCCGCCTCGTAGTCCTCGCGCATCGGCGTTCCCAGGCTCGTGTGTCCGCGGCCTTCTCTACCGAGACGACGGGCGGGACGTTTTGTACCACCCGCCCCCCACGACATCCCCCGTGCACGGGGCGGGCCTCGTTGATATGCAGGGGGCGCCGGACGGCGGTCGTCGTCGTCCCGCGTGTCCCCTGGAGGCCCCATGCACGCCGACATTCATCTTGCCGCGGTGGGAGTCCTGTTCACCCGGAGGACGCGGGCCTGGTAAGGCCGGCGTGAAGGCCCGTCACAGCGCGGTCCACGTCCCCCCGGGTGCCCCTGAAGAACCGAGGTGCGCCGCAGGCACCGCTCTGTCCGGAGTCTTTCCACGTGTCACTTGAAACCTTTGGTTGGGGGCCCGAGCTGGCCCAGGCTTTCTCCGTCGTCGTCGCATCGTCCCCTCTGCCCCTCGTCCCCGGCCGCGTGGTGCGCCAGCACCGAGGGCTCGTCTCCGTGCAGACCGCCGAGCGCACCCTGTGGGCGCGCACGGCGGGAAAGCTGCTCCACCAGGCCCCCGGCGCCGAGTCGCTGCCCACCGTGGGGGACTGGGTCGCGATGCTCATGCCTCCCGGAAAAGGGGAGGGAATGCTGCACGCCGTCCTGCCGCGCAAAAGCCTGCTCGTGCGCCGGGAGGTCGGCCGCGAGCAGGGCGGCGGCCAGCTCATCGCCGCCAACCTGGACGTCGTGCTGCTCGTCGCCGGGCTGGATTCGAACTTCAACCCCCGCCGCATCGAGCGCGCGCTCACCCTGGCCTGGAGCAGCGGCGCCACCCCCGCGGTGCTGCTCACCAAGGTGGACCTCCACGACGACGCGACGTCGCTCGTCCAGGCCGTGGAGGCACTGGCCCCCGGGGTCCCCGTGCTCGCGCTGAGCTCATGGACTGGCGAGGGGCTCGACGCGGTTCGGGCGCTGCTGCCCTCCGGCAAGACGGGCGCGCTTTTGGGCTCCTCCGGCGTGGGCAAGTCCACCCTCGTCAACCGGCTGCTGGGCGAAGAGCGCCTGGCCACCCAGTCGGTTCGCGTGGAGGATGACAAGGGGCGTCACACGACGACGCACCGCGAGCTGTTCCTCCTGCCCCACGGCGCACTGCTCATCGACGGCCCCGGGATGCGCGAGCTGGGGCTGATGGGGGATGAGGAGGAAGGCATCGAGCAGACCTTCGCCGACATCCTCGAGCTGGCGGAAGGGTGCCGTTTCAACGACTGCACCCACCAGGGCGAGCCGGGGTGCGCCGTGCGCGCCGCCGTCAAGGCCGGAACACTTCCCGAGGAGCGGCTCTCGAGCTTCGAGAAGCTCCAGAAGGAGAAGGCGTTCCAGTCGCGCCAGGCGAGCCCCGCCGCGCAGCGTGAGCAGCGCAAGTTCGAAAAGGGCCGCACGATGATTGGCTGGGAAGTCTCTCGCGCCAAGCGCCGCCGCGACTGAACCCCCCGGGCTGAAAATCGCCGCGGAAATCCCGCGCTCAAGGATTTGGACCCGTCGCGTTTGGATATTTCGAAAGGTGGGGACACCCGGGCAGAGCCGGGGTGTCCAAGGGGTTCAGACGCAGAGCGTCTGAAGGGCGGTTGGGGGGAGTGTCCGGGCGGTTTGCCGGCACTCGAGTTTTCGAACGCACTGCGTTCGAGGGGGGACGAGGCGCGCCGGGGGGCTCGCCTCTGACCTTGTGAGGGGGCGCCCCTGGGGAGGGGCGTGGCTTCCGGAGGGCATGCCGAGGGGCGTGCCCGACGTTGGACCGGAAGTTCGAATTCGAGCAGTCCATACGGCGGGGAGCGCGTCGAGGGGGCGCGCTCCCCGCGGTTCTTTTCAGGGCCTGTCCAGGCCCGCCGCACGTGAGCTACCGCGCGGAGTCGGACGAGGGCATCAGCTTGATGGGCTGACCGTCGTCGCCCGTCACCACGTCACCCGTGGTCTTCTGCTGCTGCACGCTGGGCTCTCCCACGGAGAAGGTGGCCACCTTCGTCATCGGAGCGCCTCGGAAGGTGCCGCTGATGGCGACGACGAGGAGCGAGCGCCCGTCGCCCGGGGTGAAGTCCACGTCCAGGGTGGTGGTGGTGGCCTGCTCGAAGCGGGCGCCCCGCATGGGCGTGGTTTCGCTCGTCACGCGCAGCCCGTCCAGGCCGGAGATGTCCACCTGGACGTCGTCCGCGGGGCCCTGGAAGCGCAGGGTGACGGTGGCCTTGTCGCCGGCCAGACTGGCGCCCACCTCCACGGGCGCGCTGATCTTGCCGGTGGTGGCCCCGTTCGCCTGCGACGCGGTGTCCGCCGTGCCACTCCCGGCGGGGCTGCTCTTCGCGGGAGACGTGCAGGCCACCGGCGCCACGAGCGCGAGGAGGCCGGAGAGGAGCGCGGGTGCGATGCGATTCATGAGAACTCCTGGGGGAGACTGAAAGAGGCGAGGTCCGTTCATGGGCTGGTGATGGAGACGGAGTAGTTGTAGGTGCCCGTGCTGTCCTTGAAGCCCGTCACGATGAGCACGTATTGACGGTCCGCCTGGCTGGAGAAGCGGAAGGACTCCGTGCCTCTGAGGAAGTCGTCGGCGAAGCCCGCTCGGGTGCCCTGCTGGAGGGCCTGGATGCCCACGTCCTCGGTCGAGTTGGCGGAGACGATCACCGTCCTGCCCGTGCCGTTGAAGACGTAGTACCGGTTCTGCTGTTGCTGGTTGGAGGGCTTGCCACCCGTGAGAGTGCCGTTGGCGTTGTACGGCAGCGACGACACCGTGGTGTACATGGCCGCCAGTTGGGTGTCGCCTTCGCCGAAGGCGGAGCGAATCGAGCCGATCTGGTAGTGGGCCGCGAGCGTGTCCAGGGCCGCCGCGTTGACGCCCGGCTGCGCCTTGAGCCCGTAGATGAAGGAGCCGATGGTCGTCAGCGCGGGCGTCGTCTTCTGCGGTCCCACCAGCACGTCGTACAACGTGCCGAGACCGATGTTCACCTGGTCATACGAAGCCTCGGCCGCGCTCGAGGCGTCGAAGATGTCATAGAGCAGCCGCATGACGCTGAACTCGGAGAAGACGCTTGGCGTCGGGTCGTCCGCGGCCGCCGTCTCCATGTCGAAGCCGAAGGCGGTCTGCCGGCCTGCTCCCCAGGAGGTGTCGACGTAGAGGGGGTCCGGCAGGAGGATGGCGGAGAGCGCGTTGCCGTAGCCCTCGCCGAAGGCGATGCGCGGATCCAACACGTCGCCGCCGATATGCTGGCCGCCCGGGTTGTCCGAGCGGGAGAGGTTGGACTCGAAGTAGTGCCCCCACTCGTGGACGATGACGTGGTTGTCGAACTCGTCTGTGTCCGCGCCCTCCTTGCCCAGCACGTAGACTTCGTTCTCCGAGGGCGAGAAGTGCGAGGTGCCAATCTGCCCGGTGGACGTGTCGCCGCTGTTGTTGCGCTCCGCGATGTTGTTCGGGCTCCAGTTCACCTTGAGCGGCGGAAAGGGGACCGTGCGCACGGCGAGGAAGGCCCGTGACGCGGTGTACATGCTGTCCAGGATGGCGAAGGGCGCGGCGACCCGCTGGCTCGGGTTGTAGGAGGAGCCCGTCCAACCGTGGCCCGCGTGCAAATCCCTGCTCGTGGTGCCGCCGGTGATGGTGGCGGACACGGCCCAGATGGCGTTGCGCGCCGTGTTGTCCTCCACCTGGATGGCGGGCGTGGTCGTCTTGGCCAGGGTCGCGAGCGTCAGGTTGGCGCCGGTGCCGGCGGTGTAGGTGAGCTGGTAGCGGCCGTCCTCGTCCGTGGTCGCCGTGCCGAGCACGGTGGTGCCCCGCATCACCTGGACGGTGGCGTTGCGCACGGGCCGCACGCTCGTCTGTGCGAAGGCCAGCATGCCGCCACGGGTGGGCGTGGTCGTGAGAATGGCCGGAACAAAGTCGTACGTCACCCTGCCGGTGAGGGTGGCGGTGATCGGCGGGCCCGCATCGGGCTCGGGCACCCCCGCATCGGGATTGCCTCCGCCGTCGGGCTCGTCGTCGTTGCCGTTGTCGGTACAGCCGAACATGGTGAGACTGAGCGCGAGCGCCAGCATCGCGCTGGTGCGGCCCCAGACCGATTTGCGAGACACGTACATTCCGTCCTCCCCCTTCCTTTCGCTTTCGATGGGTGGCGGGCATTCTCGGCGGGTCCTCCTGGAACTTCAAACGTTGGAGGGCGGATGCGGCCCGTGAGCCGCGAATTGTCGGGGAAGGGTGTGCACTCTGGCCGGGAGCGTCCGGGCGTGCGGGCCCGTCCTCGAGGCTCGGCAGGCAGGCCGGCCTCGCCTCGGACCCAGGTGTGGGTTGGCGTTGGAGCAGGGCGCGCGCATCGTTCACGCAGGCGTCGCGCGCGCGGGGGGCGAGCGACCCCCTGGCCCATCGTCTCCTCGCCATGCCCTCTTCGACCGACAGTCCGAGCCTGCCTCACCCCGTCGGGAGGGATGTGCCTGTCGAGGGCGGCGAGAGCTTCTTCCAGTCCGTCGTCACCAGCATGGCGGAGGGCGTGGTGGTGGCGGACGAGCAGGGGAGGTTCGTCTTCATCAACCCCACCGCGGCGCAGTTGATGGGGGTGGACGCCTCGGGCACGGCGCTCTCCGAGTGGTCGTCGCACTTCGGCCTCTTCCTGCCGGACCAGGTCACGCCGTATCCCCCGGAGGACCTGCCGCTGGCGCGCGCCATCCGGGGCGAGTCGATGAGTCAGGTGGAGATCTTCCTGCGCAACCCCGAGAAGCCCTCGGGCGTCTGGCTGCTGGTGAGCTGCCGACCCGTGCGGGACGCGAGCGGAGCACCGCGCGGCGGGGTCGCCGTCTTCACCGACATCACCGAGTTCAAGCGGGCCGAGCAGGCCCTGCTCGAGAGTGAGCAGAAGCACCGGACGATCTACAACAACACGCCGGTGATGATGCACTCCATCGACCGCGAGGGCCGGCTGATCAGCGTCAGCGACTGCTGGCTGTCCACGCTGGGCTACCGGCGCGAGGAGGTGCTGGGCCACGACTCGGTGGAGTTCCTGTCCGAGGAGTCCACGCGGCTTGCCCGGGAGAAGGTGCTGCCCGCCTTCTTCGCGACGGGCTTCTGCAAGGACGTCCCGTACCGGCTTCGCAAGAAGAACGGCGAGTACCTCGACGTGTTGCTGTCCGCCATCGCCGAGCGCGACTCGAGCGGCGCGTGGGTCCGCTCGCTCGCGGTGCTGCTCGACGTGACGGAGCGCAAGCGCGCGGAGGAGGCCCTCCTGCAGAGCGAGCAGCAGCTGCGGGCCATCCTGGACAACGCCACCTCCATCTTCTTCCTGCTCGACACCCAGGGCCGCTACGTCTTCGTCAACCGGCAGTGGGAGCTGATGTTCCGCCGCACCCGCGAGGACGTCATCGGCAAACAGGTCCACGACCTCTTCCCGCCGGAGGTCGCGGACGGCTTCCATCGGATGACCGACGCGGTGCTCCAGCGACGGATGCCGCTGGTCCAGGAGGAGCGCATCCCCCAGAAGGACGGCCTCCACACGTACATCACCCAGAAGTTCCCGCTCATGGACGCCCTGGGCGTGCCCTATGCCGTCTGCGGCATCTCCACGGACATCACCGAGCGCAAGCGCCTGGAGGAAGCGCAGCGGTTTCTCGCCGAGGCGAGTCGCGAGCTGGGCACGTCGCTCGACTACGAGACGACGCTCCAGCGCGTCGCGGAGCTGACGGTGCCCCGGCTGGCGGACGTGTGCGTCGTCTTCATCCCGGGGGAGGGCGGGCGACTGCGTCCGGTGGCGGTGTCGGCCCGAGAGCCCGGGCAGGCCGAGGATGTGCGAGCGCTGCTCTCGGCCCACCCGCTGCTTCCAGACGTCCACCGGGGCCCGGTGGCGGTGATGGCGACGGGGCGCTCGGAGTGCTCGCGATTGCCTGGGGGCATCCTGGACAAGGATGGGCTGGATGCGAGGCAGTGGCGCCGCGTGCGCGCGCTGGGCGGTCGGCCCTCCCTCAGCGTGCCGCTCCAGGCGCGCGGCCGGAGCCTGGGCGTGCTGACGCTCCTGTCGACGTCGCGGTCCGCGCGAAGCTTCGGCGCGGACCAGGTGGCGCTGGCGGAGGAGCTGGGGCGCCGCGCGGCCTTCGCCATCGACAACGCGCAGCTGTACCGCAAGTCCCAGGAGGCCATTCGCGTCCGCGACGAGTTCCTCTCCATCGCCTCCCATGAGCTGAAGACGCCGCTGACGTCCATGAAGCTGCGCATGCAGCAGATGGCGGCCCTGCTGTCGCGGCCCCGGCCCGACTCGACGCTCGCCGCCAGGCTGTCCAGCATGCTCTTCGTCTGCGAAAGCCAGCTGTCCCGGCTGTCCCGACTGGTGGAGCACCTGCTCGACGTCTCCCGCATCCACGAGTCGCGGCTCGCCCTGCGCCCGGAGGAGATGGACCTGTCGGTGGTGGCGCGTGACGTGGCGGCCCACCTCCGGGAGCAACTGGAGAAGGCGGGCTGCGAGCTGGTGTTGGAGGCGCCGCCGTCGCTGCCGGGCCGCTGGGACAGGCTTCGCGTGGAGCAGGTGATGATGAATCTGCTGACCAACGCGGTGAAGTATGGGGCGGGCCAGCCCATCTGGATGCGGCTGGCCTCCCACGACGAGCGGGTGTGGCTGAGCGTGGAGGACCGGGGGATGGGCATCCCCCGCGAGGCCCAGGCGCGCATCTTCGAGCGCTTCGAGCGCGCCGCCTCACCCAACTACGGAGGGCTGGGGCTGGGCCTCTTCATCACCCGACAAATCGTGGAGGCCCACGGTGGCCGGGTGTGGGTGGAGAGCGAGCCGGGGCGGGGCGCCCGCTTCGTCGTCGAGCTGCCCCAGTGGACTCACGTCAGCGGGCCTTCCACCAGCCGCAGCACGTCCGCCAACACGCCGGACGCCGTCACCGCCGCGCCCGCGCCGTAGCCCCGGATGACGAGCGGCGTGGGGCTGTAGCGCTCGGAGAGGAAGCTGAGCGCGTTCTCTCCGCCCTTCACCGCCGCCAGCGGGTTCTCCAGGGGCACGGCCTTCAGGCCCACCGCGCAGCCCTCCTGTCCGACGCTGCCCACGTACCGCAGCACCTTCCCCTCGTCGCGCAGGCGCTCCACGCGGCGCTGGAAGGCGGCGTCGATGCTCGGCAGCCGCTCCAGGAACGCGTCGAGCGGGCCGTCCGCGTCGAAGTCCGTGGGCAGGAGCGACTCCAGCGCCACCTGCTCCAGCTCCACCTCGCGTCCCAGCTCCCGGGCGAGGATGAGCACCTTGCGCGCCACGTCGGTGCCCTGCAGGTCGTCGCGAGGGTCCGGTTCGGTGAAGCGCTTCTCCATGGCGGTGCCCACCGCCTGTGACAGCGGCACGCCCTGTTCGGTGAGGCCGAGGATGAAGGACAGCGAGCCGGAGAGGATGCCTTCGATGCGGTGCACCTGGTCTCCGGTGCGCAGCATGTTCTTCAGCGTGTCGATGACGGGCAGCGCCGCGCCCACGTTCGTCTCGTACAGGAAGCGGCGCTGGTGGCGCGAGGCCGTCTCGCGGATGGCGCGCCAGTGGGCCATGCGTCCCGCGTTGGCCTTCTTGTTGGCGGTGACGACGTGGAGCCCCGAGGCCAGGAGGGACGGGTAGGCGAGCGCCACGTCCTCGCTGCTGGTGCAGTCCACGAAGATGGGACGGCCCGGGCGCTTCTCGCGCGCCTGCTCGCGGAAGGAGTCCAGCGACGCGGACGCGGTGCCCGCCTCCAGCTTCTCCTTCCACTGCTCCAGGGGGATGCCCGCCGGCTCGATGACGCCCTTGCGGCTGTTGGCGATGGCGCACACCCGCAGGTCCACGCCCTGGGCGCGCAGGTGGGGGGCCTGCTGACGAATCTGCCGCATCAGCTCCCCGCCCACGCTGCCCACGCCGGCCACCAGCAGCTCCACCACCTCCGTGGTGCCGAAGTAGCGGTGGTGCACGTGGGCCATGGCGCGCGGGCCGTCCGCCTCGGTGATGACGGCGGAGATGCTGCGCTCACTGGAGCCCTGGGCGATGGCGGCGATGCTGCAACCCACGTCGGCCAGGCCACTGAAGAAGGTGCCGGCCACGCCCACGCGGTGGCGCATGCCGTCGCCGACGATGCTGAGCACCGCCAGCTGGCCCTGGCGCTCAATCGTGTCCACCTTGCCGGCCTCGCGCTCCACCTCGAACTCGGTCTCCAGCGCGCGCACGGCGGCGTCGGACTCCGACTGCTGCACGCAGAAGCTGATGGAGCACTCGCTGGAGCCCTGGGTGATGAGGACCACGGAGATGCCGGTGCGGGCCATGGACGCGAAGACGCGCGCGGCGGTGCCCGGCACGCCCTTGAGGCCCGCGCCGGCGATGTTGATGAGCGCCACGTCGCGCAGGAAGGACAGGCCGCGCACGGGGTGGTCCGGCGGCGCGGCGGAGTCCGTCACCAGGGTGCCGGGGTGCTCGGGCCGGAAGCTGTTGCACACGCGCACGGGGATGCCGCGCTCACGGGCGGGGGCAATCGTCTTGGGGTGGAGCACCTTGGCGCCGAAGTACGCTAGCTCCATCGCCTCCTCGAAGCTCACCTCCGCCAGCGGGAAGGCCTCCGGGACCAGCCTCGGGTCGGCGCTGAAGATGCCGTCCACGTCCGTCCAGATTTCCAGGAGCCGGGCATCCAGCGCGGCCGCGGCCAGCGCCGCCGAATAGTCCGAGCCACCGCGTCCCAGCGACAGCGTCTTGCCGCGCTCGTCACCGCCGAAGAAGCCCGGCATCAGCATCAGCCCGGGGCCGCTCGCGTCGCGCAGCGGGGCGAAGCGCGCGCGAATCTCGTCCATGCGCGGCGTGGCCTGGAGCGGGTCTCCCGTGCAGATGAGCACGTGGCGCGGCTCCACCGCGTGCGGGGACAGCTTGCGCGCCGACATCAGCGCCTCCAGCAGCAGACAGGAGGCGCGCTCGCCCAGTCCGGACAGGTGGGCGAGCACGGAAGGGGAGCACTCGCGCAGGAGGCCCACGCCCTGGAGCAGGCCGCGCAGCTCGGTGGAGATGGCCGCGAGCCCCAGCTCCAGCGGCGCGAGCGCCTCCAGCTCGCTCCCCAGCTCCCGGGCGATGGAGAGGTGGGTCTGCTCGAAGCGGGAGAGCGCGGCGTCCACCGCGCCGCCCTCCTGCGCGAGCCGCGCCGTGTCCACCAGGAGGTTGGTGATGCCGGTGACGGCCGAGGCCACCACCATCACCCGTGTCTCCTTGCGGGCCTGCTCCACCAGGTCCACCACGCGCCGAATCTGCGCGGTGCCGCCCACGCTCGTCCCGCCGAATTTCATCACGCGCATGACGGCACCTCGTGGAGGGCAGGGAGGCGCGAGACTGCGGACTGGCGGGGCGTCGTCGAGGTCTGGGTCTGCATGGCGTTCCAGGTGGGTGGAGGAAAACGAAAAAGGCCCCGCGCCGGGGAGCGCGGGGCCAGGTCGGAAGCACTGCCGATTCCGAGCTAGACCTCCCGCGCTCCGCGAGGAGTCGTGGTGGTAGTGGTCGTCGTCGTCGTCGTGCGAGTGGAGGGAGCGGTCGCCGCGCGCGCGAAGGACGAGGACGTCTGTCCCCGGGTCCACGCGAAGTCCTGGCGCATGCCGTTCACGAAGTGGAACGCTGACCGATGACCCTGGTGCGAGTCAAGCCACCCTCCCGAACGAGCGGGCGAGGGCCGTGTCGCTCCATCAGTCCCACGCCACCTGGTGGAGCGTCAGGGCGTCCTGCTTGCCCTTGACCCGGGTGGGCGGCAGCGTCGTCAGGCGCCAGGTCGACTCGCGCAGTCGGGCGCGCGTGGCCTCCGAGAGGACGACCTCTCCCGCCTTCGCCACGCCGCACACGCGACTGGCCACGTTGGTGACGTCACCCAGGGTGGCGTACTGCAGATAGTGCCCGGAGCCGATGTTGCCCGCCGCGGCGGGGCCGCTGTTGAGTCCCACGTGGATGCGCAGCTCCGGGTGGCCCTTCGCGCGGAAGCGCGCGTTGAGCGCCACCAGCGCGCGCTGCATGTCCACCGCCGCGCGCACGGCCCGGTCCGCGTCGTCGTCCCGGGAGAAGGGCGCGCCCCAGACGGCCATCAGCGCATCGCCGATGTACTTCTCCAGCGTCCCTTCGTGACGGAAGACCGCGTCCGCCATCACCGGGAAGTACTCGTTGAGCATGTCCACGACTTCCCGGGGACGCAGCGACGCCGACAGCGGCGTGAAGTCGGAGATGTCCGCGAAGAGCACCGTCACCTCCGTCTCCACCACCTCCAGCGACGCGCCCGGTGACGCGTTGAGCCTGCGGACCACGGCGGGAGGGAAGAAGCGCAGGTACGTGTTGCGCAGCACGGCCTCCTCTTCCAACCGTCGCGCCAGCCGCGCGTTGTCGATGGCGACCGCGGCCTGGTTGGCGAAGGCGGTGAGGAACTCCAGGTCCTGCTCCGTGAAGAGCCCGCCCTGCGAGCGGTTGTCCACGTAGAGCACGCCCAGCCAGGTGTCGCGCGGACGCAGCGGCACGCACATGGCGGAGAGGATGGCCTGCGAGCGGATGGAGGCGGAGCTGTCCAGGCGCACGTCTCGCTGGGCGTTGGCGAAGAGGGACGCCAGGCCGTGGGTGCGCACGAAGTCGACGATGCGCTGGCTGAAGAAGCGCTCCGGGAGCGTCTCTCCGCTCGCCGCGCGCGCCACGCGAGAGCGCAACTCTCCGGTGGCTTCGTCCACCAGCAACAGCGCCGCGCGGTCCACGCCGAGGATGCGGAAGACGAGCTGGAGGATGCGCTCCAGCAGCGTGTCCAGCGAGCCGGGCGAGGCGAGCAGCTGCGCCACGGCGAGCAGCACCTGGAGCCGCTCCCGCGTCGTGTCGCCCTCGGGTTCCGGTCGCACCCGCAGCCGGGGCGCGTCCGCGTCCAGCAGGGTCTCCAGGGGAGACAGGGTGAAGCGCGTGTCCAGCGTGCGCGTGTGCAGCGGACTCAGCTCCTCCTCGCGCTCGGGGTCGCCCGCAAGCAGTTGGAACCACACCTCGCCGCAGCGGAAGGCCTCGCCTTCCTGGAGCACGTGCCGCTCGACGCGGACCTCCCCCATGAACGTGCCGTTCTTGCTGCCCTGGTCCACCAGCACCACGCGCGAGCCCTGGCGCTCAAGCCGCGCATGGCGCCGCGAGATGCTCTTGTGGAGCACGCAGACGGAGCTCTCGTCCGTCCTGCCGATGGTGGTGGTGCCCTCGGAGAGCAGGAGCTCCTGCTCTCCCTCCCGCCCGGGGTTGAGGATGAGACGCATGGAGTGGGGAATGCTAGCACCCGCCCGCGGGCCTCCCGAAGGAAGTGGCCGGCGCGGGCGGGCAGGGGGATGCCGGACTCAACCCACCAGCCGGACGACCACCTGGGTAAGCCCGTAGACGAGCAGCGCCATGAGCGCGGCGGCGGGGATGGTGAACACCCAGGCCCAGATGATGCGGCCGGCCACGCCCCACTTCACCGCGCGCCAGCCGCGCGTGGAACCCACGCCGACGATGGCACCGGTGATGGTGTGGGTGGTGGACACGGGGATGCCCAGCTCCGCCAGCGCGATGATGGTGACGCCGCCACCCGTCTCCGCGCTGAAGCCTCCGATGGGCGCAAGCTTCGTGAGGCTGTGGCCCATGGTGCGGATGATGCGCCAGCCGCCGAAGAACGTGCCCAGGGCGATGGCCGCGTGACAGGAGATGATCATCCACCAGTCGATGTGGAACGGGCGGTCCTTCCAGATGGTGCCGAAGAGGACCACCGCGATGATGCCCATCACCTTCTGCGCGTCGTTGGTGCCGTGGCTGTACGAGAAGATGGCGGAGGACACGAGCTGGAGGCGGCGGAACCACCGGTCCACGTAGGTGGGCGTCTGCTTGTGCACCACCCAGGTGCTGATGAGCATCAGCGTCATGCCCAGGAACGTGCCGATGAGGGGGGAGAGCACGATGAAGGCGGCGATCTTCGCGATGCCCGCGCCCATCAGTCCCTTGAAGCCCAGCACCGGCACCGTCGCGCCAATCATTCCTCCAGCGAGCGCGTGTGACGAGGAGGAGGGCAGGCCCCACCACCACGTCAGGAGGTTCCAGGCGATGGCGCCCATCAGCGCGGCGAAGATGACCGACAGCACGGCCGAGGGGCCCGCGCCGCGCAGCATGTCGAAGTTGATGATGCCCTTGCCCATGGTGTTGGCGACATGGACACCCCCGCTGAAGGCGGCGATGAAGTTGAAGAAGGCGGCCCACGCCACGGCCAGGTTCGGTGACAACACCCGGGTGGACACCACGGTGGCGATGGAGTTCGCCGCGTCGTGGAAGCCGTTGATGAAGTCGAAGATGAGGGCGACTCCGACGATCAGGATGACGGCGGCGAGTAGCATCTCAGGAGTGCTCCAGCACCACACCCTCGATGACGTTCGCCACACCCTGACACTTGTCCGTGGCGGTCTCGATGAGGTCGTAGATCTCCTTCCACTTGATGATGGTCAGAGTGTCGACCCCGCTCTTGAAGAGCCGGCCCAGCCCGGAGCGCAGCACCTCGTCCGCCTGCGTCTCCAGCCGCTTGATTTCCTTGCAGCCGGCCAGAATCTGCTCGGGCTTCTTGATGAGCCGCAGCGCCGCCACCACCTCCTGCACCTTCTCTGAGGACAGGACCAGCAGGCGCGCCAGCTCCGTCGCATCCGGCAGGCTGCTCTGGATTTCGTAGTAGTGCAGCCGGGACGCGGCCGCGTTCGCCAGGTCCAGCACGTCGTCGATGCGCGACAGCAGCGAGTGAATCTGCGTCCGGTCGAACGGGGTGATGAACTGTTTGTGCAGACGGTTGAAGGCGGTGTGGGTGACTTCGTCGCCGTGGTGCTCCACGTCCTTGAGCGCGCGGACCCGTGCGGGCACATCGCGATAGTCGCTCAACAGTTCGTACAGCATCTTCGCGCCCTGGACTGTCGCGGCGCACTGCTTGTCGAAGTCGTCGAAGAACTCGTCCGACTTGGGCATCAGCCTTTCGAGCATGGCTACCTCCCGGTTGGGCATGCCCGGGGTGTCACCTGGTCGTGACGCTCCCGTGGCGCGCCCGTGACTACCTCACCTGGGGATAATCGCCAGCCTTCCTTTTTGACTTGCAACTGAAAGCCAGTCACCACAGAGGGCGGCCGTACTCCCGGCCGGTGCTACAGGCCGGGCGCGCCAGGGGTGGGCTGCTGTCGTCCTGGCGCCCCTCTGTCTCCAGCCATTAGCCGGGGCCTGTCTCAGAGCCAGGCGAGCAGCTCCTGCTCCAGCCTCGCCCGGGGCATCGCGCCCACGAGCTGGCGGACCACCTTGCCCTCCTTGAACATGAGCAGGCAGGGCAAGGCGCGGATGCCGTAGCGCTGCGCCGCCTCCTGGTGGGCGTCCACGTCGATTTTCGTCACCTTGAGCCGGCCCCGGTACTCGACCGCCAGCGCATCGAGGATGGGGGAGATGAACCTGCACGGGGGACACCACGCGGCGGTGAAGTCCACCAGCACGGGCCCCTTTGCTTCCAGTACTTCCCGGTCGAACTCCGCGTCTCCCAGCTCGATGACGTCCGCCGCCATGTCCTGTCCTCCTCGTGGGGCACGGCCCGCGGGGCCGCGCCTTGCGTGTGGAGGGAAGGTGTAGTGGCCCCAGGGCCCCGGAACGAGAGCCCCTGGCGGAACGCTTCGTTGCGGGAAGTGCTCCTAACGGGCGCGGCCCGGCGCGGTGGCTTCTTCCCAGGGAAGCGCGGCGCCGCGCTCACCCAGGAGCGTCAGGAAGGCGCGCACTTTGGGGGGAAGCTGCCGGCTGCTGGGGTAGACGGCGAAGATGGGGATGCCCGGCGGTGTCTCTGCCTCCAGCACGGGGACGAGCAGCCCGTTCCTCACGTCGTCGACGACGAGCGACGCGGGCAGCCTCACCACGCCCAGCCCCGCGCGAGCCGCCGCCTGTCCCGCGCGCACACTGGGCACCCGCAGCCTTCCGGTGACGGGGATGCTCTTCGCGGTGCGGCCCTCTCCGAAGAACCAGACCTCGTCGGTGCCGGGCTCGGCCAGCACGACGCAGGCGTGGCCCTGGAGCTCCGCCGGGCTTTTTGGAGTGCCCTGCCGGGAGAGGTAGGCGGCGCTGGCGTAGTAGCCGGTGCGCAGGCGCCCCAGCTTGCGCGCCACCAGCGACGAGTCCGCCAGCGGGCCCGTGCGCAGGGCCAGGTCGTACTCCTCCGCGATGAGGTCCACGTGGGCCTCGGCGAGGGAGACCTCCACGCGCAGGAGCGGGTGGCGCAGGAGCAGCTCGGCGATGACGGGCGTGAGCAGCTCGCCCAGCAGGGAGAGGGTGGCGATGCGCAGGGTGCCCTGGGGCGTGGTGCGGGACTCACCCAGCGCGCGGTTCACCTCGCGGGCCTCGGCGACCAGCCGCGCGCAGTGGGCGTGGTAGTCGCGCCCGGCCTCGGTGAGCCTCAAATGTCGGGCGTTGCGCTCCAGGAGGCGCACCCCCAGGCGCTCCTCCAGGGCGGAGAGCCGGCGGCTGACGGTGGACTTGCGCAGGCCCAGTCGCGTGGAGGCGGCGGTGATTCCGCCCGCGGTCACCACCTCCGAGAAGAGGAGCATGTCATCCAGAAGGGGCGGGCTTGGCGGCACGCGGACAGCCTAACCGGGACGGTTGTCCGGCTCCTCTCCCTTCGGGCCCCCGGGCCTCACTGGGGGGTGGGCACGGGAGGGAAAGCCGGGTAGAGGAGGTCCGATGCCTTCCCGACCCATGCCGTTGTGTGTCGCGCCGATGATGGACTGGACGGACCGCAACTGCCGGTACTTCCACCGTCAAATCAGCCAGCACACGCTGCTGTACACGGAGATGCTGACCACGGGCGCCGTGCTCCATGGCGACCGCGAGCGGCTGCTGGGCTACGAAGCGGCCGAGCATCCGGTGGCCATCCAGCTCGGTGGCTCGGAGCCGGAGGCCCTGGCCGAGTCCGCGCGCATCGCCGAGTCGTGGGGCTACGCCGAGGTGAACCTCAACGTGGGCTGCCCCAGCGACAGGGTGCAGTCCGGCCGGTTCGGCGCGTGTCTCATGGCGGAGCCGGAGCTGGTGGCGCGACTGGTGGGCGCCATGCGCGCGGCGGTGAAAATCCCGGTGACGGTGAAGTCGCGCATCGCCATCGACGAGATGGAGGAGTGGTCCACGCTGGAGCGCTTCGTGCGCCTGGTGGCCGCCGAGGGCTGCACGCGGTTCATCGTCCATGCGCGCAAGGCGTGGCTCCAGGGCTTGAGTCCCAAGGAGAACCGGGACGTGCCGCCCTTGCGCTACGACCTGGTCCACCGGCTCAAGCAGGAGCTGCCCCACCTGGACATCAGCATCAACGGGGGCATCAAGACGCTGGATGCCGCCGCCGAGCACCTCGCGCACGTGGACGGGGTGATGATTGGCCGCGCCGTCTACGAAAACCCCTACCTGCTCGCGGACGCGGACCGTCGCTTCTTCGGCGGGCAGGAGGCTCCGCGCGAGCGGCACGAAGTCGTGGAGGCCATGCTCCCGTACATCGAGCGCAGCCGTCAGCGGGGCGCGCCGCTCAGCGCCGTCACTCGGCACATGCTCGGCTTGTTCCAGGGGCTACCCGGTGCGCGCGCGTGGCGCAGGCACCTGAGCGAGAACGCGCACAAGCCGGGCGCGGGTCCGGAGGTCGTCGTGGCGGCGCTCGCGAAGGTGCGTCGCGAGCCGGAAGCGGTCGTCGCGGCCTGAGCGTCGCGCTGTCGGAGCGGACGTGGCGGTCCTCAAGGGAGCGAGAAGCGCCCGATGCGTCCTGCTTCCTCGGCGAACCACAGGGCTCCATCCGGGCCGACGGTGATTCCGTGTGGCTCCGCCTTCCGCGTGGGGATGGCGTACTCCGTGACGACCCCGGAGGTCGTCATCCGCCCGAGGTGATTGCTGCCCCACTGCGTGAACCACAGGGCCCCGTCGGCCCCCGTGACGATGGCGTGGGGACGTGCTCCCGAGCGGAGCAACGGGTACTCGGTGATGTTCCCCGCCGTCGTGATTCGTCCGAGCTGGTCCGCGAGAATCTCGACGAACCAGAGCGCGCCGTCGGGGCCCCACGTGATTCCCACGGGCCCCGCCTTGGCCGTGGGCAGGTCGTAGCCGGTGACCTGTCCATCCACGGTGATGCGTCCGATGCGGTTGCCCTGATTCTCCGTGAACCAGAGCGCGCCATCCGGCCCGGCGGTGATGAACGAGGGATAGCAACCGGCCTGGAGCAGGAACTCCGTGACGCCGCCGTCCGGTGTGAGCCGCCCAATCCGATGCACGGTCATCTCCGTGAACCAGAGCGCACCGTCAGGTCCGGCGCAGATGCCGAACGGACCGGCTTGCGGCGTCGGCAACGTGAACTCGGTCACCTCTCCGCTCATCGTCACGCGGCCCACGCGGTTCGCCTTCTGCTCGGTGAACCAGAGCGCGCCGTCGGGCCCGGCGGTGATGATGGACGGCCCGGCTTCAGGTGTCGGCAGCGGGAAGCTCGTCACCCGGCCCTGGACGTCGACGCGTCCGACTCGGCCCGAGTGAACCTCGGTGAACCACAGCGCCCCGTCCGCTCCCTTGACGATTCCATAGGGGCCCGTGGACGCGGACGCCAGGGGGTACTCAACGAACTGACCGTGCTCGGAACCAGGGGCCTGCGCCATCGGGTGTCTCCAGGAGGAACATGAAGTGCCCGTCGGACCCTCTCCCGTGAGGTCACCCACGTCCAGTGTGCGGAGCGCCCTGTCGCGCGCGTGTTCCGCTCAAGACACAACAAAGCCCGGGCCTCCTCGCGGGGACCCGGGCCTTGGGTGAAGCGGTCCGACTCAGCCGATGACCAGCTCGCCGGGCAGCGGCTTCTTGCCACCGTCCTGGAACAGCCCGAAGTAGCTCTCCGCCAGCTTGTACTCGTTGTACGCCGGCGAGCAGGCCATGTTGCGCACCGCCATCAGCGGGTCGTTCGGCTTGCCGTCGTAGTCAGTGAGCAGGACGTTGATGCCCATGTGCCCGCCGTTCTCCGCCTGGATGCCGGAGCGCCGCTGCATCTCCTGGATGTCGCTGGCGGTGAGGTTGAGCGTGATGGGCTTGTCGTTTTCACGGGCCGCCTTCGCCTTCGCCGAGTCACCCGTGTACGAGTACACGAGCAGCTCGCGCGCGTTGTCGTCCTTGGTGTCGAACTTCATCGCGAACTTCTCGGAGCCGGGGATGAGCTTGCCGTCCGTGCCGTACTTCTGCTCGATGGTGACGTCCGGGTGGTCGCCACCGTAGGTGATGTCGGACGTCATCGACTTCGTCCCATCCGGGTGGTGGGTGATGAGGTACTCGCCCGTGTTCGTCGTGCCGTCCGACTCGATGCTGAAGGGACCCACGTCGATGCCGACCTTGCCGCCCGTCGACTCGTAGTTGATCTTGTCGAAGCGCAGCGTGTTGGCCACGCCCGGGCCTTCCTTCTCCGGCATCCGGCCGTCCTTCGCGAAGGCGTCGTACGCCTTCTTCCCGTCCGGGTTGGACAGGTCGAACTCGGCGGTGCGCAGCTTGTACTCCTTCAGCGTGTCGGAGCGGCCCATGCTCACCGACACCGGACCCACGCCCAGGCTCACCTTGCCGTTGTTCTCGATGAACTCCGTGGGGCCCGCCGTCATCGACAGCTTGTCGCCATCGCGGCTCACTTCGATGGACATGCCCTTGCCGGACTTCACGTCGCCGGAGATGCCCAGCTCGGCCGCGTGGTAGGACAGGCCCACGTCCAGGCCGTAGCCGGCGAACTGGCCCTGCTCCATCTTCACGGAGGTGCCGTCCGGAATCGTCTCGGCGTTGAGCGGATGCGGAGGCGCGATTTCGCCACGCTTCAGCTTCTCGTAGTCGGCCTCCTTCATCTTCACTTCGTACGTCATCGTCTTGCCGGCCTCGACGCTCCCCTCCACGGAGGCGCCCACGCCGACCTTGGCCTTGGTGAACTCCACCGTCCCGGACGCGGACACGGACGTCTCGGCGTTGATGGAGACGGTGACGTACCCGTCCTCCTTCTTCACGTCCTTCTCGAGCGTGTCGCTGAACTCGACGGACACCGGACCCGCCTGGCCCGGAATCTTCGTCTCGTACGGCTCGGTGGTGACGGGGTTGGGCGCGCCGCCGATGTCCGCCGGGTAGTCGGCGACCATCATCTTCTGCAGCTCGGGCGACACGTTCGCGTCGGCCAGGGCCTGGGTGCGCTCGAGCGAGCCCGCCTCGGTGGAGAAGATCTTCGCGGCGGACGTGCCGGGGATGGTGCCCGCCTCGCTGTAGTGAGGCTGCTCCTTCAGGTACGCCGGCATGTCCTCGTAGCTCTTGCCGTTGCTCGGGTCCAACACGCGCTCGCCCTGGCGGACGACGACGTGGCCCGACTGGCCCTCGGCACCCGGGCGCGAGTCCTTGAGGAACACCAGGTCCGAGCGGCCCTGCAGCTCCGGAGAGGACTTGCTGACGAAGTCCGCGGCCTTGTCGAGGCAGTTGACCTTGCCGTCCTTGCTGTTCTCCGAGAACAGCGACGTGGAGGGCGCGCTCTTGCCGTCCAGGTTCAGCTTGTTCTTCGCGCCAGCGGGCTCGAAGGTCGACTTGTTCTTCTGCGCCTCCGCCACCTTGCGAGCGGCCTCGGCGGCCTGCTTCGCGGCGGCCTCCGCCGCCTTACGAGCGGCTTCCGCTGCCCGACGCGCCGCCTCTTCCGCGGCCCTGCGAGCCGCTTCCGCCGCACGTCGTGCCGCCTCTGCTGCCCCACCGTCACCAATGCGCTCGGTACCCATGGTGTCTCTCCTCGAAGTCGTACGAATTTCCCAATTCTCGGGAGAAGGAGCGAGAGGTTGCGTACGGGCTGGAAGTTCGTGGGGTTTTGCGGGCCGAGCCCTGTCACGGAGTGAGAAATCGGGGCGGAACCCATACGTGGAGCGAAGGTGGGCACCGGATGTGTGCCTGGTGCTCACGCCGTGTCGTGGCGGTGGATCAGCGCTTGGGGGGGCTGGTGCGGAAGCGCTGGAGCTTGGTGCGGTTGCCGCAGACGGCCATGGAGCACCAGCGTCCGGAGCGGTTCTTGGACGTGTCGTAGAAGGCTTCCTGGCAGGCGCCCGCCGCGCAGACCTTCATCCGGGGCCAGTGGCCGTCGCGTTGGGTGGAGACGACGGCGGCGAACAGTCCGCCCAGGGCCTTCCATCCGCCCGTGCCGGCGGGACGCAGCCGCACGCCGTCGGGGCCGAAGCCGACGGTGAGGGGACTGGAGGCGGCCACGCGGTCCAGGATGCGCGGCTCGGAGGCGGGCAGGGGCTCTCCGGTATGGGAGAGCAGCACGGCGCGCAGGGCCTCACGGGCCTCGATGGCGGCCTTGAAGGACTCGGGGGAGAAGGTCTCCGCTGAAGACAGGAGGCCGCGCGCGCGGCACCAGGTGGTGAGTGCGTCCGAGGTGGGCACCGCGTCGACGAGCTTCTCCACGTCCAGCGTGTTGACGAAGTCGAGCAGCAGCACGACATCCGTCGCAAGCCCGGGGCTGTGCGCATCGGCCATGGCCGGGGCCTATCGCGTCCTGGGCGTGGGCACCAGGGCCCCCAGCCCCGTGGCCAGGCTGTCCACCAGCGCGCGGGCCGCGTGGCGCTCGGGGTCAAGGCTCGGGTCGTAGATGGTGACGTCCATTCCCACCGCGAGCCCGGAGGCGACGAAGTGGGCCACCAGCTCGCCCAGCTCCTCCACGCTCAGTCCGTCGGGTTGGCGGGAGTCGACGGCGGGCATGACGTCGTCATCCATGACGTCCGCGTCCAGGTGCATCCAGAAGCCGCTCACGCCGGACGCGCGGAACCTCGCGAGGGCCTGCTCCACGCTGGCGGCGATGCCGTCCTGGCGCAACGTGTTCAAGTCCATCCAGCCCATGGCGGTGTCGCGCACATGTTCGGCGGAGACCTGCGCGCCCCAGTGCTCCAAATCCCTGACGCCGAGCACCGCCACGTCCGTATCCCGCACCAGGGGCCCGCGTCCCTCCAGGTTGGACAGCACCGCGGGGCCACGCCCGGAGGAGAACCAGAGGTCCATGCCGGCCGCGCCGCCCAGCTCGGAGGCCTCGGGGGGCCAGAAGTCGGTGTGCCCGTCCATGAAGGCGAGGCCATGGTGGGCGCCCGTGCGCTTCAGGCCGAGGAGGCAGCCGAGCAGGATGCTGCAATCGCCTCCGAGCACCAGCGGGAAGCGCCTGTCGCGTACGACTCCTTCCACCACGTCGGCGAGCCGCGAGCTGAACTCCGCGATTCCGCGTGGGTTGATGACCCGGGTTTCCTTGTCGCGCTGGGGCTCATAGGGACCGGGCTTCACGGTGTGCTCGACCTGGGCCTTGAGCCGGTGTCCCAGGCCCGCTTCCAGCAGGGCCTCCGGAAGCAGGTCCACCCGAGGCGTCCGCCTGTCGGGGCGACTCAGTCCAAGGCCAGAGGGCGCGGCGATGAGGGCGATGGGCGGTGGCATGGGCACTCCGCGGACGGATGGGTAACCGTCGTATTTGTTTAAGTGGTTTCTATGAAGGTAGCCCCGGTGCTGGGCGGATGCAACCATCCAAATTGAATGGGTGGTTACGCGGGGCACCCGAAGGGGAGGGTGGTCACCGAGCCTCAAGCGCACGACGTGCCGCGAGCTGCTGGAGCATCTCCGTGGCGCCACCCCGACGATGAAGTGGTGAATCAAGGGCCCCGGAACGCCTGAGTGCGCCCGGGGCCCCTCGAATTCATGACAAAGGGGTCAGCCCGCTGGTCCGCTACGGGAGGCGAACGAAGCGCAGGCCGTACCAGGAGCCGCCGATGCGGGTGCGACCGTAGAAGCTACCGGCCTTCATCGAGTACTTGTAGTTGACCTGGGTCGGCGGGGTGCCCGGCGGCCCGGCGACGCCGCCATTCTGGACGTAGCGGATGCCCGCGTTCGCGTCGAACCACCAGGTGTTCTGGTGGCTGTAGCACTGGGGCTTCTCACCCTGGCCGGAGACCCACCGGAGCTTGTGTGCCTCGTTGATGTCGCTCACCATCTTGGTGTGCGCCGCGTACCGCGTGTTGTAGGTCCAGTCGATGGCATCCATGACGTTCCGCTCGATGGCCTTCCAGACGTTGGTGTAGACGCTTCCGATGAGCGTGTTGATGGCCCCGCTGATCCAGTCCGCGACGTTCTGGGTGGTGATGGGGCCCCCAGGGCCGGGAGGATTGAAGTTCACGGCGATGTTGGCCGCCTTCACCACCCAGTTGCCAATCTTGTAGTCAGCCAGGCTGCCGAGCTTCGGCTTGACGAGGGTGTTGAAGTACTGGGGATAGGGAACGATGTAGCTGGTATCGAGCTTCATGTTGTCCATGCCGACGACAATCTCATCGCCGTAGGACGGTCCCCAGTAGCCGATGCCCAGGAAGCGCTTCTTGCGCTGCAGCTTGGCCTTGATGTCGATTTTGTGGAACCCGACCTCGACGCCGAAGAGCTTGAACTGGAAGCCGGGTGACTGGGCCTTGAAGACGAAGCGCCTGTTGCCGGGCATGCCGACCGACTCGGAGCGACTGAAGTTCGAGCCAACCGTATAGGCAGGCATGTTGAACGCGGGCGGCGTCAGGTTGCAGCTGGGCGGAGGCGTGGAGGCGCCATCGCAGATCCACTCCTGGAGGCCGTTGCCGGAGTACGTCTGACCGCAGCCCGCGACGTTCCACAGGTTGGGGGGCTTGGCGGTGACGGACACCGCGGTGACCGAGCTCGTCCCCGGGAAGAACTTCCGACAGTACGTCAGCGGCGCGATGCTGGCGCCCGAGGTGCAATCGGAGTCCTTGAGCCAGGCTCCGCCCGCGGCCTTGTGCGCGTTGACCTTGCCGGACCAGTACGAGATTCGACCGAGTTCCGTGCCGCCCAGCGCCCGGACCCGCGAGTCATCCTCTGCCTGGGGCGCGCCCCGCTGCCGGCCGAGGAAATCCGCGACCTGTGTGGCCCCACTCGCGGCGGAGGGCTCGTCGGCGAAGTCCGCCATGGCCAGCGTGGTGCCTCCGCCGCCGCCACCCTCGGCGTCGAGGCCGAGCAGCTTCACCGACGGCGTGCCGAAGTTTCCAACCTTGCGGATGACGCCCGGCAGGACCTGATACGCGCCGTTGGGGAGGGCGACCTCTCCCGGAATCGACACGAAGTTGGGGTCGGTGTTCATCGCATAGGCATGGGTGTTGAGCCAGGCGCGATAGGCGGGGATGGACGCCGCGTCGACCTGGAACACGCCCAGGTTGGTGAGCTGGTAGAGCTGGCCTTCGACCATCACCTGGAGCTCCTGGTCGACGAGGCGGCGCAGGGTGTCATCCTCGGCGAGGAAGGCCCTGAGGTCGTCGACGAACTCGGCGTAGTCGACGTCGACGATGGCGTCACCCGGCTGCTCTCCCGGGCGGGCGTTGTCCAGATACGTCTTCGCGCTCACGAACCCGGCGGGCAGCATCTGGTCCTGACTGGGAGCCGCGGTGATGTTGTAGACCACCGTTCCCTGGCAGGTGCCCGTCGAGAAGCAGCCGAGCCGCACCTCGAACGTACCCGTGCGGTCCGCGGTGTAGGCGATGCGACTGCCATGGTCGCTGCAGGCGTCGTCACTGCCGAAGATGTCGACATTGCCGTCGGCGTCGATGAGCTTCAGGTACGTATCACCCACCAGACCGGAGCCCGCGAGGCCGCAGGTGCCAACGTCGAGCACCTGCCCCTGCGTCAGGTGGAGGACCAGGGTGGAGTAGTTGGTGCTGGCGTTGTTCGTGTTCGAGCCCGTGAAGGTCCGTGCGCCGATGAGCGCCCCGTTCGCGTCGGGCGACAGGACCGAGTAGCTGACGGTGCCGCTGCAGGCGCCGTCCGAATAGCAGCCCATCCGGACTTCGTAGACCCCGTCGCTGGGGGCCGTGTAGGAGATGCGGCTGCCCGTGCCGCCACACGCGTCGTCGCCGGACGCGACCTCGGCGCCCCCGACGAGTGCCAGGCGCAGGAGGGTGTCTCCGGTGAAGGAGGCGCCGTCCAGGTCGCAGGTGCCGACCTCGAGCATCTGTCCGGCGTACAGTCGCACCTGGAAGCTCGGGGAGTTGGTGGTGGTGCTCGTCGTGGCGGAGGCGCTGAAGGGAGTGAGGCCGCTGCTGCCGGTGCTCCCGCCGGTGACTGAGTCCATCGCGGCATAGAAGGCGATGAAGTTGCTGGCCGTCCCGAAGTTCAGGACGCCATTCGGGAAGTTGCTGTCCACGAGCAGCGCTGGCGCCGTCCACGGGCGCGGTGGATAGACGCCATCCAGGTCGATGGAGCCGCTGGCGGCCTGGAGTTGGGAGGACGGCTCCTGTGGAACAACCGCCTCTTCGCCGCCACAGGCCAGAAGCCCGAGCGTACATGCTGCAATCAATAACGTTCTCATCCGAGTTGTCTCCGCTGGAAACCGGCGCGAGCCACGGTACGGCCGTAACTGATGCAACCGTGGAACCGCTGGTTGAGCGCCAATACCCTGTTTCAGGAGACACGCCAGGGTGTCACAGGGGACGTCGCGACGGGCATGCCAGGTGTGGTGACTGTTTTGACATTCCGAATCGCCCGATATAGCGCGCGAGCCCGCGAGGCCCCGGGAATGACACTGCTTTCGCGAGACATGGCTCAGTCGATGCGCTTCGCCAGGACTGCCCCCCAGGGAGTCCCTGGGCGTGACGTCACGGCGTGGCGGCCACGCCGACGTCCTCGGCGAAAGGCACCGTGAAGCGGAACGTCGCGCCGTGTCCCCACTCACTCTCCACCCAGATGCGGCCACCGTGTGCTTCGACGATTCCACTCGCGATGGCGAGCCCCAGGCCCGTCCCCTCGTACCGGGTCTCGCCGCTGCGCCAGTACCGGTCGAACAGGTGCTTGAGGTCCTCCCTCCGAATCCCCGGACCATCGTCCGCGACCGCGAACATGCACTCGTGCAGACGCGCCTCGACGCTGAGGGTGATGCTCCCGCCCTCCGCGGTGACCTTGGTGGCATTGCCGACCAGGTTGGACAGAACCTGGAGGATGCGAACGCTGTCGCAAAGAATGGGCGGGAGGCGCGGCTCGACCTCCGCGGTCATCGTCAGCAGATGTTCCTGCGCGACGCGCTCGAAGCTCGCCAGCGTCTCGTTGACCAGCGCGCCCGCGTCATTCGGCTGACGCTTGATGGAGAGGTGCCCGCGCTCGATGTTCACGAAGTCGAGCAGGTCGTCGATGAGCCGCATCATGCGCTCGGCCGCGCGTTGGATCCGCTCGACCCCCAGGGGAACAGGAAGCTCGGTCCGCCGCCTCGCGGTGGCTCCCTGCTGTGTGAGCGCGCCGGCGGTCATGATGATGGTCGAGAGGGGGTTCTTCAGGTCGTGAGACACCACCCCGAGGATCTGCTCACGCTCTCTCACCGCGACCTGCGCCTGTTTGTAGAGTTGGGCATTCTCCCTGGCGAGCGCCTCGTATTTGTCACTCGAACTCTCGGCGACGAGGCGGTCTCGGTCGGCCGCGGCGCCTCGCGTCTCCGCCTGGGAACGCTCCTCCTCGGCGTTCTCGCGTCGGGTGATGTCGCGCCGCCACGCGCGGTCGCGCTCGAGCGCGATCGCGAGCTGATTGGCGATGGCATTGACGAAGATCAGGTCCTTCTTGTCGAGGGACATGGCCCCTTCGAGCTGAAGGGCACCGAAGAGTGAGTGCTGGGCCACCACGAGCGGGATGACGATGAACCGCTTCTCTTCGTTCCCTTCAAGCTTCTCCTGCCAGGGCAGCAGGGTCTCACCCGGCTGCTCACTCAGTCCGAGGGACTCGGTCGACTTCGCGCCGACGAGGTAGGCGTAGGCTGCCTCCGCGTGTTCCTTGACCGCTCGCAGCCGTTCGGAATCCTGAAGTTCGGACGGCCAGACGATCATCTTCGACCGGCCGTTCTCTGTCTCGATGAGGACCGCGCTGCGCAGGGGCAGCGACTTCGCGAGGATGCCAAGCGCCGGGTCGAAGGACTTCGCGACGCTCTCGAAGCTCGCGAAGAGCTTGCTGATTTCATACAAGTGCTCGAGCCGCCGATAGGCCTGCTCCAGGCTCGCGAACGAAGGGTCGGCGGGGGGCGGGTCCCGCGTGCGCTGCCCGCCTGTCTCTTCTCGCGAATCAGGGTGAGGCCCCTTGTTTCGCCGACCAGAGCTCATCAGCGCCTCGTGTCTTCGGGGGCGGACCAGGAAGGCGTCGGGAGCTCACTCACGGACGAACCGATTCGCAGCCCCCCCCGCGAGACCGTCATGAAATACGTGCGTCGATCATGCTCACTGCCACGAGTCTTCACGACCGTCAGCGTAGGCGCCAGGCGGCCCGCTGCTTCCTCGTAGCGCAGCATGAGCAGGTTGTCGGCGATGGGGGAGAGCCCCTGGTCGGTGACTCGCTCCATGGAGAAGAGCGAGGCCGACTCGAGCGTGAGGACGCTGGTGATTCCGAGGGTCTTGAAGCGGACCACCAGTTTGTAGAGCACGTGACGGAACTCGTCGATGGGCGTGTGTGCGGTCAGCAACTGCGTCGCGGCGTCGAGCACGACGCGTGAGGCCTTCAGCGCCATGATCCGGTCCGACAGCACGGTCAGGAACTGCCCCGCGCGCAGGTGCTCCCGGGAGACGTAGAGCACCTGGATGAGGCCCGCGTCGAGCTGCGCGCGCAACGGCAATCCCAGGGCCTCGGCGCTGGCGAGCAGTTGCTCGGGCCCTTCCTCCATCGAGACATAGAGGCCCGGCTCCCCAGTCCTGGCGCCCTCCAGGAGGAACTGGATTCCGAAGGTGCTCTTGCCGACGCCCGCGCTGCCAGAGACGAGGGTGGCGCTTCGCCTGAGCAACCCGCCGCCCATCAGCCCGTCGAGCCCGGGAGTGCCAGAGCGCAGCCGGGAGGACGCCTCCAGCGCGGGGGGAGGGGCCTCCACGCGGAGCTCTTCTCCGTAACGAGGGAAGATGGAGATCCCCCCGGCGCCAATGGCCATGGCGTGTCGGCCCTTGAGGTGAGCGGTGTTGCGAAGCTTGTACACCTCGACGTAGCGCTCGCGCTCCAGGCCCTCCTCCGTGGAGCTGAGGATGATGACGCCGTCCACCACGGTCTCCTCGACGCCCCTTCGGCTGACCTGATGGGAGCCGTAGGGGATGTCGGTGGGAAAGAAGCCGACGGCCTGGGCGTTCTGGACGATGCTGCAGAGGTGGAAGACCTTCTCGCGGCTGAGCTGCGGGTCCGTCACCTTGTCCAGGAACACCGAGACGGAGTCGATGACCACGCGCCGGGCCTTCAGGGCCTTGATGCGCTCGCGAATCATCAAGAGGTGGGCCTCCACCATGATGTCGGGCTGGGGGATGAAGACGATCTCCACCATGCCGCGCTCAATCTCCCTGTCGAGCTCCCAGCCGAGGCCCTTCGCGGCGGCGCGGAGGCGCTCCTCGCTCTCCTCGAAAGAGAAGAGGATGCCTTTCTCGCCCGCGAGCGCGCCCCGGTAGATGAACTCGAGAGAGAGGACGGTCTTTCCAGTGCCCGCGACGCCGCTGAGGAGGAGGCTGGACCCCCAGGGGATGCCGGGCCCGAGAATCTCGTCGAGCTTGGTGATGTGAGTCCTGCAGCGCTCCTGCGAGTTCTCCGGAATCGACTCGCGTTTGATGGCCTCGCGGGGAGCGAACATCTCCAGTCCGCTGGAGGTGATGAGGAAGGGATGCTCGTCCCGGCTGTGGTCCGTCCCCCGCATCTTGACGATCCTGAAGAAGCGCTGCTGCTCGCCCTGGGACACGCGCTGGGAGAGGACGAGGAGGCCGTCGACGATGGAGAAGAGGGGATTGCTCTCGTAGTCGGCGGGCCCGTATTCGCCGAGGAGCAGCGCGGTGGTCTCCCAAGCCATCAGGTTCACGGCGATTTCATAGCCGAACATCCGGAGCTCCTCCTTGGAGGTCGCCAGGTCGTCAAAGGCCTTGAAGCTGTCGATGACGACGATGTCTGGCTTGACCTGCTTGAGGTTGTCCATGATGAGCGCGAGCGCCGCATCAAAGCTCCTCAGCCGCAGCATGGCGCCGAGGTCCACGAACTGAACGCCCTCCTCGAACTTCTTCGGGTCGAAGAACGAGAACTGCTGGAGGTGCCGCAGCGTCTTCGCGGTCGGCTCGGAGAGGGTGTTGAAGGCGAGGACGCGGTGGGCGGCCGAGGCGTTGTGGAAGCAGATCTGCTGGGTGAGGGTCGTCTTGCCAGACCCGGGCGGGCCGCACACGGCGGTGACGGAGCCCTTGGGCAGGCCGCCCTTGAAGAGTTCATCGAGGTTGGGGACGCCCGTCTGAAGGCGCGGGATTTCGAATCTCTTCGTCATGACGTTGTGTCCTCGCCCGCGGCGACGCGTGGGCGAACCGCCTCCGGAAGTGCGACTTTGGAGAGCTCCGCATGCAGCTCCGGCGTTAAGATTTCAGCGGTCAGGTTGCCGAGCACGGTGAGGAACTCCACGAGCACGAATCGACTGCCCTCCCTCAAACCGGAGTCGCGCCCGGCGCGGACCTGTGCCCGGAGCTCTTCGAACTGGAGCCCCCTCTGCCGTTCGACCTTGAGGGACGAGAAGAGCGGGAACTGCTCGGAGGCATTGTGCAGAACGCGTCCCGCGATGGCGCTCAGAGTCACTTCTCCCAGCGTGGTCAACGTCTGTTTCCACAGCACGGTGAGGGCCGCTTCGAAGAGCTGGAGAAAGGCCTCCGTCGACAGATTCCTGTCGGCTCGGTCGAGCCAGGCGTCGACGCAGGTCGCGTGTCGACCTTCGTCAAGCACGGTTGCCCTCACCCGCCTGAGCGCCCCGTATCTCTGCTGGAAGGGCGTCGTCCCCGTGCTGAAGGAGCAACGTGCTCAGCGTGGCGGTGGAGCGGCCCACGTGCTCACCGGTGCCAAGCGGAAGCCGGGACGCCAGGGCTGACGTGGCTTGGGTGATGCACGCCCGAAGTGCTCTGACTGCCCATCGCATTCTTTCCCGCTCTCGTCGTTTTGGACGCCCCGTCGAGATGGACGGGGCCGTACGGGCTGCACACAGGCGGACGAACAGATGCGTCAGACCGACTCAGTCGCAGGGCTGGTACTTCGAGGAAATATAGGGTCGATTGTTCAATCGAGGAGCGGCTGACAGGCGGGATGTGCGCCAGTTCGTACGCCAGTCAATACCACAAGGTGGCTCGCAAGGGCTCCGCCACCCCACCTTCAGGAATATTCCGCTGCTGAGCGCCGCCGGGTCGGCACGACGGCTGGGAGCACGGGAGCCTCACGCGAGCAGTCCGCCGCGACACCTTCCAACTACCCAGCGTCGCGGCGACAAACTCACTGGGAGATTCGTCGACCCCATGACGCGCCCGACCGCGATGGCATGTCGCAGCGTATCCATGCGAGCGCCGCCCTGCCGCCAGGGCGCGGGGACTCCCGGCGCATATCGCGAGCGCTCATCTACGTGGGTTACAGGTTGAAGGCGGGCGGCATGCAACTCGTCCGCCGGGACGCGAGGACCGGGGTCGCCACCTGGGATGTCCCCATTCCCCGCTCCAAGGACGGCTCGCTCCCCTCCAGCATCCGGAAACAGGGCGACCGGCTCTATGTGCCACACTGGATGTGGCTGGATGTCTTTGACGCGAAGACAGGCAACCTGCTGGGCACCCTCGGCACCGGGTAGTCCCGGCCCTCCACACTTCCTCCATACCCTCCACGCATCCTCCTCCCACCTTGCCTGGCGCTTGGGGCGCCACAGAGGGGGAGACAGTCATGACGGATGTGAATCAAGGGTGGGATGCGGCGGTCAACCTGGACGCGTCGCTGCTGACGACGATGGCGAAGAACTTCAGCGCGGGGGCGGAGGACCCGACCATTCCCCTGAAGAATGGCTCGGTGACGCTGGGGTTGACGGAGCTGGCGCTGACGTTGGACCCGAAGGCGGGCGAGGTCGTCTTCAGTGCCCCCTGCACGGGGACGGTGGCGCGCCAGGACATCGACGGGACGCTGAGCATCGGCATCAAGCTGGCGAGCCTCGCCATGGGCTGCGTCTATCCGGCGTCGTACCTCGCCACGAACGGCGCGGCAGACTGCCGTGCGCTCGCGGGCGGGACGTGGACCCTGGACAGTCAGGCGCTCACGCTCGAGGCCTGGGTGCGCGGACTCTCCACCGCGCCATGGACGCTGGTGTCGCTGCCCGCGGAGGGCTTCGTGCTGAGCGTGGAGGATGGCCTGCCCGTGGTGACGTGGGGCGGGCAGCGCTACCCGGCTCCGGGGACGGCGGCGGTGCTGGATGACGGCCTCTGGCACTTCGTGGCGGTGTCCGTTGCCGCGCAGGTCATCACCTTCTACGTGGACGGCCAGTCCAAGGGCACCGCGACGCTGTCCTCGCGGCAGAAGACCTCCGGCAAGGACCTGAGCTTCGGCCAGGGCTCTCAAGGAGACCTGACCCAGGTGCGGCTGTGGAACGTCGCTCGCACCACCGCGCAGCTCCAGCAGGCCATGAACGCCACGCTGCCCTTGCCCCAGCCAGGCCTCCTGGGCGTGTGGACGTTCGAGTCGAGCCAGGTGGTCAACGCCGTCAACAAGACGCAGGGCTCGCTCCAGGGAGGTGCCATGTCCGTCACCGCCTCGAAGTCGACGTCCGAGGACGACGCGAACGCCCACAACTTCCTCTGGTTCCTCGACCCGGAGAACACCTTCACCGTCACGATGAGCCCCCCGTCGAGCGTCTCGTCCCTCATCGAGTCGGCGACGCTCTCGCTCCTCCAGTCGTCCGTCACCCAGGGCAAGTCCCTCTCCGTGACGGCGGCGCCGCCGCGCCTGCCCACCACCGCGGTGTTCTCCGTGACGGACAGCAACGACCCGGACTGCATCCTCCTCCTGATGAACGGCCACGCGCCGCCGCCGAGCTGGCCCGCGCCGGTGCCTTTCCCCACCGCGCCCGCGTTCACCACCTCCGCGCAGCAGAACGCCGCCATCCTCATCGATGACGCCTATCTCCTGGAGCAGATGCTGCCGAACATCGCCGACAAGATGGACATCCCCGAGTCGGACCTGCACGTCACGGGGAGCCCGCCGGTGCTCTCGCTCATCAAGCCCACTGACGCCAGCCTCAACGGCTCCACGTTGCACCTGACCTCGCTCACGTTCAGCGTCACGAACCGCGGCATCGCCATGGCGATGAAGGGCACCGCGCATCACATGAAGGTCTCGGTGTCCGGCACCCTCACCCTCACCGTCAAGGCGAACAAGGAGGGCGTGCAGGAGCCGTACTACGACATCGCCAACCCGAAGGTGAGCATCACCCCGGACACGAGCGACCCGGTGGTGCAGACGTTCGAGGCACTGATGGGCAGCGGCCTGCCCATCATCGCGATGCTCGCGGGCGTCATCGCGGGCATCTACATGGCCGTGATGTATTTCATCCAGAACAAGGCGCAGTCGACGCTCGCCGACCTGCAGGACTTCATCGACCTGAAGGGCACGGGGCAGACGTTCGCGCTCCAGAAAATCCTGTTCGACAGCGGCGTGTACTTCTACGGGCAGCTCACGCCCGGCGGCTCCGGCGCCCAGGAGGGCGCGTCCAGTTCGGTGAAGAGGGCCGCCGCCCCCGTGGTGACGGACTTCAACCCCAAGGGGGGCGCGCCCGGCACCATGGTCACCATCACCGGTTCGGGGCTGGCGGGCGCGAGTTCGGTGAGCTTCAACCAGACGCCCGCCGACTACTTCCGCACCTGGAGCGACAAGCAGCTCGTCGCCCGCGTCGCGGAAGGAACCACCAGCGGCCCCATCCAGGTGTCCACGGCCGCGGGCAGCGCGGTGAGCACCCAGCCCTTCTCCGTGGCCCAGGCTCCGAACCTCACCGACGTCTACCCGCCCAGCGCCCAGCTCGGTGAGGACGTGAAGCTGTCGGGCACGGGGTTGCTCTCCACGCAGGCGGTCTACTTCAGCGAGGACATCCTCGCGTCGTTCTCCCCGGTGTCGGACGTGCTGCTCATCGTCACCGTGCCCGGCGGCGCCATCTCCGGCCCCATCACCGTGGTGACACCGAGCGGCACGGCCACCCAGGAGGGCTTCACCGTGCAGGGCAGTCAGGTGCCCTCCATCTCCGCCTTCACGCCCACCTCCGGCGCGGAGGGGACGGAAGTCACCGTGACGGGCTCGGGCTTCACCGGCGCCACGGCGGTGACATTCGGCGGGGTGCCCGCCTCCGGCTTCAACGTGCTGGATGACGGGCAGCTCACCGCGGAACTCGGACTGAGGACCCCCTCCGGCCCCGTGCGCGTCACCAACAGCCGGGGCACCGGCATCTCGAACGCGGCCTTCAACGTGCTCCCCGCGCCGCGCATCGACGGCGTCTCGCCTTCGCATGGAAAGCCGGGCACGGAGGTGACCATCACCGGCTCGGGGCTGTCGGGCACCACGGTGGTGCTCATCGGCACTCCCTCGGTGGAGGTGCCCTTCACCGTCGTGGGCGACACGAAGCTCACCGCCACGTCACCCTCGGGGACCACCAGTGGCCCCGTGTCCGTGCAGTCGCCCTCCGGCATGGCCCACTCCTCCGAGGACTTCACGGTGCTGAGCGTCACCGCGCCCGCCGTCACCGACGTGTCGCCCCTCACCGGAGGGCGGGGCACCGCCGTCACCCTCACGGGCACGGGCTTCACCGGGACGACGGGCGTCAAGTTCGGCGGAGTGTCCGCGGGCGTCTTCGAGGTGACGAGCGACACGCAGCTCCTCGCCTACGTGCCCAACAGCGCCAGGAGTGGCACCGTCAGCGTCACCAACACGGTGGACACCCGCGACTCGTCGCAGACCTTCACCTGCGTGGCGGCGCCCACGGTGACGCAGCTGTCGCCCACGTCGGGCAAGGCGGGCACGCAAGTCACGCTGTCGGGGACGAACCTTACCGGCGCCACGAGCGTGCGCTTCGGCACCCACTCCACCGCGGAGGCCCCCATCACCCTCCAGGGCAGCACCCGGCTCACCACCACCGTGCCGCCTGGTGCGGTCAGCGGCAACATCCTCGTCACCACCCCCGGGGGCACCACGGCCAGCCGCTCGGCCTTCACGGTGAGCACGAGCACGAAGCCCACCGTCGCCAGCTTCTCTCCGCACTCCGGTGGAGCGGGCACGCAGGTGACGGTGACGGGCAAGGGTTTCACCGGGACGACGGGGGTGAGCTTCGGCGCCACGCCCGCGCGGACCTACGAGGTGCACAGCGACACGGAGCTGGTGGCGGTGGTGGACACCGGCACGAAGACGGGGCCGCTGTCCGTCACCAACGACGCGGGCACGGGCTCGTCCTCGATGGCCTTCACCGTCCCGCACGCGGTGTGGATCGACAGCTTCTCGCCCGCGCGCGGCGGGGTGGGCACGCAGGTGTGCATCCGGGGTGGCGGCTTCACGGACGCGCAGCGCGTCAGCTTCGGCGACTCGGCCATGCCCGCGAGCTACACGGTGCAGAGCGACACGCAGCTGACGGCGGAGGTGCCCTCGGGCGCCATCCAGGGTCCCCTCCAGGTCGTCACCGCGCAGGGAGGCGCGGTGTCGACGCAGCGCTTCTCGGTGGACTCCAGTGTGCAGCCCACCGTCACGCGCATCACCCCGATGTCCGGCCCCACCGGCACGCAGGTCACGGTGGAGGGCTCCGGCTTCACCGGGACGACGGGCGTATTCATGTATGGCGGCACGCCGGTCGACCGCTACCAGGTGGTGAGCGACACGCAGCTTGGCTTCCACGTCCCTCAGGACGCGCAGTCGGGGCCCATCACCGTCGCGAACAGCCTGGGGACGACTCCCCCCGACCCGAACTCCACGTTCGAGGTGACGCCCGCCGCGAGCTCCACGCCCCGGGCCGTCGCCAGCTAGGCTGAACCCCGCATCGGAGGTCGTCCGCCATGGACTCGCAAGGCCCCATCCTGGTCGTGGAGGACGACGCTCCCATCGCCGCGGGCATCGTCCGCGGGCTCAAGCTCGCGGGCTTCCAGGTGTCGCTCGCCACCGACGGGCACCTGGCGCTGGAGGCCGCCCAGAAGGAGCCTCCCGCGCTGGTGGTGCTGGACCTGAACCTGCCGGGCCCGGACGGATTCGCGCTGCTCGAGGCCTGGCACCACCGGCTCCATGTCCCCATCATCGTCCTCACCGCGAGGCAGGAGCTGGAGGCGCGGCTGCGCTCCTTCGGGCTGGGCGCGGCGGACTACCTGGCCAAGCCCTTCTGGATGGAGGAACTCATCGCCCGCATCCGCGCCAGGCTCCGCCTGCCGGACACGCCCGCCCGCCGGGTGCTGCGCTGGGCGGACGTGAGCATCGACCTGGATGCGCGCACCGTCACTCGCGAGGGACAGGGCCTCGTGTCCTTCACCCGCACCGAGCTGGACGTGCTGCTGTACCTCGCCGAGCGCCCTGGCCGCGCCCTCACGCGAGAGCAGATCGCGGACCAGGTCCTGCCGACCAACGAGGAGCGGGACGCGCGGACGGTGGACTCCCACGTGGCCCGCATCCGCAAGAAGCTGGGCTCCGCGGGCGCGCACGTGCGCACGGCCTGGGGCATCGGCTACCGCTTCGACCTGGAGGGTGGCGCGTGAGGATGTGGCATGGACTGGTGTGGCGCACCGCCATCGCCTCGTTGCTCCTGGGGCTGCTGGCCACGATGTCGGCCGCGTATGTCGCGTTCCACAAGGCCGCGGAGCTGTCCGCGCGGAGCAGCGCGCGCCTCTTCACCGAGGCGATGCTGGAGACCCACGGCGACGCATGCCGCGCCGCGCCCGAGGGCTGGAGCCACACCTCGCCCCAGGGCCTCCAGGTCCGCGCCTTCGACGTGGCCCGCGTCCTCTCTCGTGCTCCGCTCCCTTCGGGCGAAGGGCCGGACCCCGCGTTGGTGGAGCAGCTCGCCGCGGGTGACGCGCAGCCCATGTCGATTCACTTCCCGCGCTTCGACGGGAGCGCGTGGGGCGGAAGCCTCCTGATGCGCGTGGCCGAAGCGGGGCCGTGCAGCCTGCTGGAGTACCGGTGGCCTCCCCTGGTCAGCCGCATGAGCGAGGCACGCTGGCTCATGCTCGCGGCCTTCACCTTCACCGCCTTCCTGGCGGCGGCGTCCACCATCTCCGTCATCACCCCGCTGCTCAAGCGCTTGAGGCGGCTGCACGGCGCGGCCAGCGGCCTGGGCAGCGCGGCCTATGTCTCCACGCGCGACGCGGCGCACGACGAGCTGGCGGACCTGTCGCGCGTCCTGGACGTCGCCCAGGCGAGAGTCCAGTCGGATGCCGCGCGCATCCTCGCGCAACAGCAGGCCCTGGAGCGCTTCCTGTCCAACGTGGCGCATGACCTCAAGACGCCCATCGCCTCGCTCCAGCTCTCCCTGGAGCTCGCCACGTCCGCCCCCGCCGAGGAACTCTCCGAGCTGCTGGTGCGCGGCATCGAGGACACCGTCTACCTCACCGCCCTGGTGGACAACCTTCGCCTGGCCTGCCAGCTGGGAGAGGGCGTGGACCCTCTGGACGGCGAGCCGCGCGCCGCGCTGGGGATGCTGGTGGAGCGCGTGGTGCGCCGGCTGTCATTGCTGGCGCGCCGCAAGCAACTCACGCTGGACGTGGCCCGCCCGGACCTCGAGCTGTGGACGCGGTGCAATCCGACGATGCTGGAGCAGGCGGTGGGCAACCTCATCCACAACGCCATCACCCATGGAACCCCGGGCGGCAACGTGGTGGCCGTGCTCGAGGAGGCAGGACCCGAACGCTTCCGGCTCACCGTCCTGGATGACGGCCCCGGCGTGCCCGCCGAGGACCTGGGACGGCTCGGCGAGCGCCTGTTCCGCGCCAGCGGCGCCCGGGAGAGAGACCCGCGAGGCAGTGGCCTGGGGGTCGCCATCGCTCGCGAGCTGTGTCAGCGCGCCCACCTGTCATTGACCTTCAGCCGCAACGAGCCGCGCGGCCTGAAGGTCGTCCTCGAAGGCGCCCGCGCTCAAGCCCGGTCCACTCCCGACTGAGCCTCGTCGACAGGGACAGGACGGAGGTGTGCGTCCTGATGGAACGCCCCGGTCACTCACTGCGTCCTCCTCATACGCGGCCTCGAACTCCCGCCCGCGCGACGCATGACTGAAGGTCGCGTGGTGCATCGCTTGCAGTGGGCCTCGGCTCCCCCCGAGAAGGCGCTGACTGGCTGATGCTCCTGAGACACCGCGACGACGGCCCCATCCGCCGCACAAGGCTCGCCCGAGCAGGGGCCTGCCTCGCGCGGTCGCAGCGATTCCACGGCGTCGGGGGAACTCATCTATCAAGGAACGAGGTCTATCGTGGCTGAGGTGTGGGATCCGTCAAAGCTTGACGTGAAGATCGAGGAGAATCCGACGCTTTGGTCTTCCCTCGATGAGGAGTGGCGGGAGTTGGTTGCCCGCGCCGTGCTGTCCGACAAGGGCATGCGCAAGCTGAACCGCATCAGCGGTCGCCTCAAGCGTGGCGCGGTGGGCCAGTTCCAGAACGCCACCGCCACCGCCGCGTCGCTCGATCAAACGATTCTGGGTTGCTATTCGCTGTTGAAGTATTGGTGCGCCGAGCGCAAGCCCAACGAACAACAATTCTATCTCAACAATCAGATTTCCACCGCGCTGAGCGCGGTTTGCCCGGGAAATGAAATCACCCGGAGGCTCGCCGAACGTCTCGACGCGCAGTGGAAGGAGCGCAACATGCGCTCCAAGGTCGTCGTCATCGCGCATCGCGGGGACGGGGCCACCTTCGAGAAGGTCCGCAAGGTGTATGAGCGACAAGTGTTCGACAGTCTCTTCACCTATACGCACGAAAATGAAAACAGCGAAGGCGCCGTAATCAAGGCGCTCGAAGCCTGGAGGAAGAAGAAGCTGAGCGGCGTCGAATGCGATGTCTGGTTCAGCCAGGACGCGGTTCCGATTGTCACCCACACGCAGCATATCGAGGCCCTGTTCAATCAAGAGAACAACAGGGGGCTCGTGCCTCCGCTGACGGGCGCGAAGGTCAAGGACGTGCCCTCGGGCAACCTGCCACCCAGATTCCTGACCCTCGACCGCTGGCTCCAGATCATCGAGGCCTACCTCCAAGAATATTCGATGGACCTCGACGGAAACCGACAGGTCCGCCTGGAGATCGAGATGAAGGACACGAACCTCGCCTTCGGTCCCAACACCGCCCAGAACGAAAAGGAGCAGGTGCTGGCCCGATGGCGGTCCGTCGAGCGGATCGTCAGCCGGTTCCTGAAGTCGTGCAACAGGCCCAGCATCTACCAGATTGCCCTCTTCAATGGCTCGGCGGCACCCAAGGGGGCGTACGACAAGTCCTCGAACGAGCACAAGACCCTGCTTTCGAGCGTCGTTTATGGAGGGAGCCCCGACTCCCCCGGCACCTCCGAACTGCAGGAGGTCAGGTATGGCCTGCACTCCTCGGGGCTCCTGGAGCTGATGTACAGCGGGCAGTTCGCGGGGAAGATCCTGACGCTCGCGCCGGGTGTCGAGGCCGTCCCCCTGGATCAACCCGTCCAGCTTGATACGCTCGGAGAATGGATTGAGAACAAGCAGTCCTTGACGGTCGAGCAAGCCATCCAGTGCGCGAGGCTGCGCAAGATCCTGTGGATGTTTGATGAGATGACTGCCGGCAGATTGCCCAGGGAGCGCAAGCCGCTCCGCATCCAGGTGCTGACCGATTTTTGCGAGATCGGCGCGAAATTCATCGTCAAGAACAAGGCCACACCCATTGGGCCGCGCGGCCTGTTCGATCAGGCTTTCGATGAACAAATCCTGAGGTGTGTCTGGCGGAAGTACAACCTCGAGGGGGCGCCTCAAGAGACGAAAAGGCAGGTCTGCCAGGTCTTGAATTCGTGCGGCAACGACCAGAACAAGCTGATTGAATTCGGGATGGAATTCCTCAGGTCGACGGGCGACTGGTACCAGGCATGAATGGGTTGAGCCAGGGCCGCCACGAAACACGTATTCGTTGGAGGGCAGGGTGGGCTAAAGCTGGAGGTCGCTGCTCCACACCCCTAGGGATACTCCATGTTGAACGGTGGTTTGCTGGCGCTGTGTCTCCTGGCCGCGTCGCCGCGTCTGCTCGCGGACCTCAACCCCCAGGCGCGTGAGGACTTCTCCGGTGCATCCGTCCTCGCTTCGGTCGGAGACACCGTCTTCTTCACCCTGAACACGCAGGCGGGCCTGGAGCTATGGGCCGCCAACGCGGCTGAAGGCCGTGTGTGGCTGGTGAAGGACATTCATCCAGGGTCGAGCGGCTCCCATCCCTTCTTCCTCGCCGTGCTGGGAGAGAGGGTCGTCTTCCGAGCGGATGACGGTGTCCATGGCCTGGAGCTCTGGACGTCGGACGGGACACCCGCGGGCACCCGGCTCTTGAGGGACAGCCTGCCCGGTGCCGGGGGCCTGTTGGCATTGAATGGCGCGAAGGTCTGGGGACAATCCCTCTACTTCCTGGCCAACGATGGTGTGCATGGACTCGAGCCGTGGGTGACGGACGGAACCCCGGAGGGCACCCGCCTCGTCGCCGACACGAGGGCCGGCCCGGAGGGCATCACCGACACGACCTATCACCTCGTCGAGTTTGACGGCGCGCTCTATCTGGGCGCCTACAACCAGCTCTGGCGGACCGATGGCACCGCCGCCGGCACGCGGCTCGTCCACGCGGTCGACCCGTCAGTGGGCTCTCGCGTCGTCCAGCCCTTCGTCAGGGGTGGGCAGCTCTGGTTCTCCTCGGGATTCTCTGGCGGGACGACCTCGCACCTCCACGTGACGGATGGAACCCCCGAGGGCACCCGGCTCGTTGTGACCATGACCTCCAAGATGAGCCTGGACCTGGACCTGGGGAGTCGCGTGGTGTTCGGGAGCTGGACGGCGGGCAGCACGTCCTACACCCACTGGTTGAAGGTGTCGGACGGCACCTCCGAGGGGACCCTGCCCCTCGCGACCATCACGTCCTCCAGCACCCTGGTGTGGGAACACGCCTTGAATCCAAGCGGAACGGTGAGGTCCATCGTCGTCCCTGTCGACGCGGGCTATCAGCTCTGGCGCACGGATGGCACCCCGGAGGGAACGCGCCTCGCGCAGTCGCTCACCCGGAAGGGAGGGGGCGTTGGACTGCTGGGCGACGAGTCCATCTATGTCGGCGCCGATGACCTGGGGCCCGCCCTGTTCGCCTGGGATGGGACGGCCGCGCCGCGCGTGGTGCGCCGCTTCGCCGCGCTTCCCTCGACCATCCTGAGCGCACAGGTCGGCTCGCTGTTCTATTTCACGGCGAGCGACGCGCTGACGGGCGAGGAGCTCTGGGTCTCGGATGGCACGGAGCAGGGCACCGTGATGGTCTCGGACCTCAGCGCGGGAGCCGACGGAACGGCGTTCGCCGCCCTTCATCCCGGAGCGGGGCAGTTGTTGTTCACCGCGACGCCGAAGGGTGGGGCGCTCTCGTTGTTGCGGACGGATGGCAGCGCGATGGGCGTGTCCCGGGTCGCCACCGGAATCACGAGCAGCGTGGTGATGACGACGGCGGGGATGGCGGCCTTCACCCTCGACGATGCAGCGGTGTGGCTCCATGTCCTCCCCGAGGGCGTGCCGGAGCGGCCGGTGACGCGGGTCTGGATGCCCCCGAACCAGGACTCATCACCCGAGAACTGGACGGTGGACGGTTCCTTCGCGTACTTCGGCACGCGGCCGGCGTACAACCGCATCGAGTTGCTGCGCACCGATGGCGTGGGCACGCAGGTGCTGCGCGGCGAGTCCTTTTCGGGAGGGAGCCCCTACGGGCGTCGAGCCCTCCTGGGGGGCACGCTCGTCTTCCTCGAGGGCCGCGCGGTCCGTGCCACCCAGGGCGCACCGGATGATGCCGTGTTCCTCTCCAGCGCCCTCGACATGGTGCAGGTGGGGGCCAGGGTGTTGATTGCCCGGGAGAGGGGCTCGTCGGGCTATGAGCTGGCCCGGAGCGATGGCACGAGCGCGGGGACCCAGGCGTTGCAGCCGCTCGTGGGGTACCCGCAGGGGCTCGTCGCGGCGGGAGCTCGCGCCTATTTCCGCCAGCCTGATTCCACCTCGGGGACCCAGCAGTTGTACCGAGCAACGGGGACGCTCGAAGCAGGAGCCCTGGTGCGGCTGGCGACCTTCGAGGCCGGTCTTCCCGTGGCCTATGGCGACAGGGTGGCCTTCGTCGCGAACGCGACCTCCCTCGCGTCGAGTGATGGAACACCGGCGGGGACAAGGCTCGTGCCTGGAACGGAGAACACGTCGCCCCGTGACCTTCAGGGTCTGGGGTCGTGGGCGTTCTTCACCGCCGTGGACGGGGCACGCGGGCGCGAGGTCTGGGTTCTTGACGGAGCCGGGGCGCGCGGCCTGGGAGACTTCGAGCCTGGGGCCGGGGACACGAAGCTGTTGGATGCCACCCTGCAAGCCGGGGAGGCCGTCCTGCTCATCCAGACGAATGCGGGCCGCTCGCTGGTGCGGACGAACGGCACTCCCTCGGGAACGCGGGTGCTGGGGCCCGTTCATGGCACGACCTGGTTGGAGACGCTCCACGGCACGGTGTACCTGGACTGTGATCCGGACGGGCAGGTGGGCGTGGAGCTCTGCTCCCTGGCCGTGAACGCGAATCAGCCCACGCTGGTCGCGGACTACGCGCCGGGCATCATGCCCTCGTCGCCATCGGCCCCCGTTTTCTTCGGCGGCGCGTTGTTCGTCGCGGCGACACACCCCGTCGTCGGGCGGGAGCCCTTCGCGCTGGACATGGACACGACGCCGCCGCACATCGCGCCGACGGTGACGGGAACCCTGGGGCAGAACGGCTTCTACGTGGGTGACGTCTCGCTCACCTGGTCCGTAGGGGACCTGGAATCCTCCGTCACCGACACGAACGGCTGCGGCAGCGCGGTGGTGACCGTGGACACGCTGGAGCGGGTGTTCACCTGCTCCGCCACCTCCGTGGGCGGAACGGCCGTCAACCGTGTGTCCATCCGACGCGACACTTCGCCGCCCCAGCTCACGTGCCCGACCCAGGTGACGGGCAAGAGCGGCATCCCCGTGGCGTTCTCCGTCACGGCTGTCGATGCGCTGGACCCGGCTCCCGTGGTGGTCAGCACGCCTCCTTCAGGGACCGTCTTCCCCGAGGGGCTCACCTCGGTCGAGGCATCGGCGACGGACCACGCGGGCCACCGTGCCTCCTGCCAGTTCTCCATGCTCGTGTCGCCAGCGCCGGATGCGGGTCCCGTGGACGCGGGGGCGGGTGACGCGGGCTCCGGCGACGGTGGGCCGCTGGACGCGGGGCAGGGTGACGCGGGGATGGTG
>NZ_JABUMQ010000420.1:0-8305 GCF_013336645.1 Myxococcus sp. CA039A
CATCCGGGCAGCGGGCTGCTCACCATCATGGAGAGCGCCAACATCGCGGCGGACTACCTCAACCGCGAGGCGGGCCAGGGGCCGCTGCCGGGCTGGCCGTACGTGCCGCCGCTGGACGACGTGACGCGGGATGCGGCGGGCCCGTCGTCGATGCAGGCGCCCCGGGCGCGCGCTGGCTGAGCTTCCTTCCCCTCCATGCGAACGGAAGGGGTCCCTCGCGTGGGGTCGCGACGGATGCGAAGCTGTCACCCTGTCCGTGGAGGTCGCGAGCGTATGCCCTTCTTCATCCCGTTGGCGGTGGGTGGCTTGGTGCTGACGGCGCTGGGGCTCGGCGTGAAGCGGGTCCTGGATGAGGGCCTCGTGGGGGCGCCGGAGCCGCCGGACGTCCGCGCGGCACGGGAGCGGCACGCGGTGGCGTTGGGCTCGCTCAAGTCGACCCGGCTGCGCGTACGCGCGGGGATGGCCTCGCTGGGCGAGCGGCAGGTGAAGGCGAAGGCGGAGGTGGTGGAGCCGCTGCGTGGGCTGCTGGCGCGCCTGGAGCGGTGGGAGCATGCGAGGCGGGAGGACGTCCTTCCGGCCGAGGCCCTGGCCGCGTTGGAGGCGCTGCCCGCCGAGCCCGTGTCACGAGCGGCGCGGCGTGCGTGGCCGCTGTTCGGTTCAGGGGCGACGGCGCCGCCGGAGCTGGTGCCCGTGCTCGAGTGGTTGGAGCGGGGCTGGTTGCAGGAGGACGCGGTGCCGGTGGTGTTGGATGGGATGTCGCTGTTCCACGCCGCGGCGCCCTGGGCCGCATCGCCCGCGCCGGACACGGTGGAGGCGCGTGTGCGGTGTCTGGAGGACTGCGCGGCGACGCTGACGCGGGCCTCGGACTTCCTGGAGGCGCTGCTCCAGCGACTGGCCGCGCTCGACGCGCGGGTCGGAGCGCTCCAGGGGCGCGCGGAGGTTCAGCTGACGTACCTGGATGCGGCCAGCTTCGAGGAGGGCGGCGAGGAGCCTCGTGAGCGGCTCTCTCGCCTGGGTGTGCTCGCGGGACAGTTGATGGTGCTGCTGCGCGCTCCGGTGCTGACGTTGGATGGGCACCTCGCGCCCGAGCCTCCGGTGTCAGCGGAGGAAGCGACGCTGGCTCAGACGTAGCGCCGCGCACTGGGCGGAGGCCTTCGCCGGGCCTTCGGTGTCAGCGGAGGAAGCGACGCTGGCTCAGACGTCACGATGCGCTGGGCGGAGGCCCGCGTCGGAGGCTCCGGTGTCAGCGGAGGAAGCGCCACCGGCTCAGACGTCACGATGCGCTGGGCGGAGGCCCGCGTCGGAGGCCCCGGTGTCAGCGGAGGAACAGGCGCGGGCTCAGACGTAGCGCCGCGCACTGGACGGAGGCTCGCGCCCGAGCCTCCGGTGTCAGCGGAGGAAGCGACGCTGCTTCAGACGTAGCGCTGCGCGAGCTGGGACACCTGTCCCGTCGCATGCGTGACGGCGACGGCGGCCTGCTGCGTGGTGTCCAGGTGGCGCAGCGTGTCCGTCGTGAGTTCGTCCAGCTCGCGCACGGCGGCGAAGAGCTGGTCCACGCCCTGGTGCTGCTGGGCCACCGCCTCGGCGATCTGCCGCACTGCGGACGCGGACTCGCGGGACAGCGTGGCCAGTTCCCGCAGCCGCTCGCCACTGGTGCGCAGCGGCGTCAGCGCCGTCTCCACACCCGCGGCGCCCCGGTCCGTCATCTCCGTCGCCTGGGTTGCGGCCGAGGCCATCGTCTCCAACAGGCCGCGCACCTGATTGGTGGCCTGGACGGACTGGTCCGCCAGCTCGCGCATCTGCCGCGCCACCACGCCAAAGCCCTTGCCGTGCTCACCCGCGCGCGTGGCTTCGATGGCCGCGTTGATGGCCAGCATGTGCGACTGGTCCGCCAGCGCCTTCACCACTTCCGACACGCGCCCCACCTCGCGGGCGCGCTGCCCCAGGTCCTGCATCTGCTCATGCAGCCCGTCGGCGATTTCGCGGATGGAGGCGAGGCCCTTCTCGGTGCCGAGCAGGGACTCCTCGCCCAGCCGGCCCACGGCGGCGGCGCGCTCGGCGACCTGGAGGATGCTGGTGGCGCGCGAGGCCGCCACATGCGACGCCTGCTGGATTTCCTGCGCGGTGGCTCGCGCCTGATGCAGCGCCGCGGCCTGTCGCGACAACGTCTGGTTCTGCTGGCTGCTGGCCTCCGACAACCGGTTGCCCGCCTGGGCCAGGTCCCCGGCCGACGAGCGCAGCGAACGAGGCAGCTCCTGCAGCCGCTGATAGAGCTGCCACGTCGTCGCCGCCAGGTCGCCCAACTCGTCCGTGGACACCCAGCGCGGCGGCGCGGCGCGGCCTTCCACCAACGCCTCCAGCGATGCACCGACCGCCCGCGAGCCCTTGGCGAGCCTGCGCGCGGCCCACGCCGCCGTGAGGATGGAACCCAGCGCGGCATAACCGCCGAACATGATGACCGGCAGCACCAGGTCGCGCTGCAGCGGCGCCACGGTGGCGCGCACGCGGTCGGCGGACGCGGCCTGTCCTCGTGACTCGATGTCGGCCGCCAGCGCGCCCATCTCCCGCTCCAGCCTCAGGTGCAGGGTGACGATGCTCGTCAGACAGGTGACGAGCAGCGCGGACACGACGGTGGCCGGAAGCAGCCACAGCTGCCTCGGCGCGAAGCCCTCGCCCGCGGGCCGGGCACTCGGCGCGCGCTGGTACGCCTCCAGCACGGTGGGCATCAGCATCTGCTCATAGAGCATGTACAGGAGCGGGCTGCTGAACAGCCCCGCGCTCACCGCCACCGCCACGCCCACCGGCACCACCGACATGGGCCTGTCCAACAGCAACGCCACGCCGCCGTTGAAGAGCACCCCACCAATGAACCACGACACCATCGACTCGCCGAAAGCCAGCGTCGAAGGGATGCGGATCAGCCGCTCCACGCGCAGCTTCCCCTGCGAGGCCATGGCGCGCTTCAGGAGCCACGGAATCACAAGCACCGGCTGCGCCACCGCGCACAACCCCAACACCAGCGGCGTGATGACTCCCAGGAGGATGCGCGTCGCGCGCGGCCCTTCCAGTGAGAGCAATTGCATGTCCACGTAGAGGGCCGGACAGAAGGCCACCGTCGTGATGAGGGACCGCAGCAGGTACATCCGCCGGAACAGCGCGCCAGGGGTCGGAAGCGGAGGAGTAGACATCGGGAAGCAGTGACTCCGGGGTGGCAGTGACCTCAGCGTGCGGGCCGGCGCGCCTTGCGTCAATGTCCCGTTTCAGCCTGAGAGAAGGATTCCAACCAGGCAGCGTGTCTGCATGGTCGTCAGCACCGGCGCGGGACCCTACCTCCTGTCTGTCTGCATGTCAGGCAATTCAAGGAAAATTATGGGATTACCACCCCCTGCTCCGAGGCGCGGGTGGCGCGTGGGTCGCTCCACGCGGAGCTCCTGGCGCGTGCGAGGCAGGAGGCTGACACCGGCACCTACATCAACGAGGGGACCGCCCGTTGCTTGGCGAAGTGGGCTCCCGGGCGGGCCGATGCGCCTCCGCCGTTTGATGCTCCCAGGGCAGGCGAGCGTCGTCGCGCCGCCTGCATGCCACCCGGCGCGTGTTCACACTCTCACCACAACGGCTCTCAGGAGCTCAAAGCCAGAGGAGATGCGTCATGGGTGAGTTGATCGACAAGGCCAAGGGCAAGATCAAGGAGACCGTGGGCGCCGCGACGGGCGACCGCTCGCTGGAGGCCGAGGGCAAGGTCGACACGGCGAAGGGCCACGCCAAGGAGAAGGTCGAGGACGCCAAGCGTGCGGTCCGGGACGCGGTGGACGACGACAAGCCTCGCCGTGATGAGCCCTAGTCCGGTACCGCGAAGACGATGATTGCCACGGCGGGGTCGCGGGGCATGCCCTCGCGACCCGCCCTTCTAGCTAGTATTTCAATAAAATCAATGAGTTGTCGTGCATTCGACCCCTGCCGCAAACGTCATGTGCCCTCCAGGTGCCCCTTCGGTGGCTGGAGCTGAAGCGACAAGGGGAAGGGGGCTCGGCGGGTCGAGCTGCTGCACCGCGTTCGCTCGTGTCTCTGGTGAGAGGTGGGCGTACCGCATCGTCTCGCTCATGTCGGCATGACCCATCAGCTCCTGGATGGCCTTCAGCGGTACGCCCCTCATGGCAAGGTGGCTGCCGTGGGTGTGGCGCAGGTCGTGCCATCCGAAGGCCCACGCTTGAGGGCCTCGCATCTCTTCGCCAGGGCCCACTGGAGGGTGCGCTCCACCACCGGCGCGGAATGCTGCTGGCGCGTGGCCCGTCGCTGCGCGAGCACGGCCGGGCGCTCCTCTTTGGAGAGGGCGCACCATTCGGGCAGGTCCGCCTCGATGACATAGAGCTGGCCCATGAGCTCCAGCACTTCGTCACAGGCGGGAGCGAACTGTCTGGCCTCGAAGCATTTTCTGCGCACGTGAGCCCAACAGAAGGCCAGCGTCGCGGGGTGGGCCGCTGTGCTCCCGACTTTGTCGCCGTCTGGTACGCTGCGTACCCGTCCACCAGGACGACTCCCGCGTACCACCTGGTACCGGGGTCCTTCTCAAGCACCAGCCAGTGCGTCTCGTCTCTCGCTCGAGGCGCCGAAGAGCTGCTTCTGCAGCAAGGCGAGCTGCTGCTTGAGTCCCTCGAGTTCCAGTTGGAGTCGCGCCTGGCCGTCCTCGCCCTTGAGCTGGGCATTCTCCGCCGCCAGCAGCACCGCCACCTCAGAAGTTCGCCTCCCAACTACGGCTCCCCCAGCGCACTCAGCCCGTCGAAGCCTCGGCGCATGTCCACGGAGCCGAGCACGCGTACACTCGCGCCGCGGACGCTCCCGTCTTCTTCGGCTCCGCCACCACCACCGGTACCAGAGACGGCCTCTGCCCAAGGCTCTGCCCTCGCCGATGGGCCGCCGGCCGGCCCTTCCTCCACGACTGCAGCGTCGGCTCGGAGACTCCCAGCGCCTTCGCCGCTCCCGCGAACGTCCCCCCCGGCTTCCTGCGCGTGCGCGACGTAGCGCACCGCGAACTCCCTGAGCGCCTCCGGGTAGGGCAATGAACCGCGCTGGTGCCCGCTCCTCAATCGCCCCAGCTCCTTCTCCACGGGCACCTCCACGGTTTCCCTGGAGGTTTTCGCAGAGGGGCAACACCCGGGGCTCAGGCCATATGTGCCGGCGTAGAAAAGAATGCGCCACGAAAATCCGAACCAACTCCCCGGGGAGAAGCCAACGCAGGCCCATTCCCGAGGTGAGCACCATGTCGATGGTTCAGGGTTCGACCGCTGCGAGAACGAGCGTATCCAACGTCCCCGGCTCTTCTCAGGGCGTGGCCCCGAGCGAGGCCGAAGCGCTCGCACGAGCAGCCGAAGAAGCGCGCAAGCAGGCCGAAGCCCGCATGAAAGAGGCGGCCGCGGCCCAGGAGAAAGCGCGTCAGGATGACCGCGCCGCCCAGGCAGCACAGAAGGCCTACGGCCCCGCTGAACAACAGTCGCTCGATGCCCAAACCGCCCTCAGTGACGCGCAAGCCGAACTGACCCGATTCAAGGATGCGCGCGCGAAGCGGTGCCCCTCGCCCGACGATGCTCAGCAACAGCTTCAACGTGAGCAGGCTGCCACAGATAGCCAGAACCGCCTCAACGCGGCGAAGGCCACCGCAGCGGGATTGGAACAGCCCTACCTCGCGACCCAGGCAGCCTCGGACGCCTCCTACCAACAGGCTATCACCCAGGCCAATGCTGCCCTGGACGCACAGAAATCCGCCAATACAGCGGCCAAGGCGGCCGGCAAGTCCGAGCCCTTCCCCAAGGCGAACGCCGTCCGGGACGTGTACGATGCGGGCAGTCTCGACGCCAAGGCCCAGACCGAGCTCCTCGGTGCTCCCTCCGTCGTCAATGTCTGGGCCGCCGCGCGCGCCGATGCCCAACGCGTGGGGGAGGCCACCCAGAGCAATCCGGTCGAAGGTGCCGCGGAGCTGGAACGCCAGCTTGCGGCGAGCACCGACCCCAACTACCGGGCGGCGCTCGCGGTGGAGGCCATGCCCCACACCCGCAAGCTCGTCGAACAGGTGGCCTCCGGGTCAACCCGTTCCGAGGACGCCAATGCCATCATGAAGAGCCTGGCCAACAGCGCCGCCCTCGGGGGGCCTCCCGCCCGAACCACGCTGGCCACGCAAATCAACGCGGCGACGTTCCCGTTCGCGGCAGTAGGGGAGGGGCCCACCAACAAGGACCGGGTCTTCAATGCGATTCGCGCCAACGGCGCGGATGCCAACATGGTCGATCTTGGAACGGAAATGGCCAAGCTGCGACGTGATGGCAACCTTTTCGAGGATGCGGATGCCATCGCTCAGCTGAGTCCGCAGCTCACCGCGAAGGCGGGGCAGACCGCCGGCCAGCAAGCGCTGCGCAACGAAGTGGACCTGAACACGGTGGCGGAGGAGCGCACGCAGGCGGAGACGGCTCAGCAACAGACTGACGCGGAAGCTCGCACCCGTGCCACCGACGCCATCGCCCTGTCCAAGAAGGACCCCAAGGAATGGCCCCCCGGAGTCTCCTTCGAGGGAGACAAGCACCCCGAGAAGGCCACGATGGTCCTCAAGGATGAGCAGGGGAACGTCCTCGAGCGCATCCAGGCGGATATGACCTATGGCTCGGTCAGGCTCGAGAGCACCAAGTTTGATCGCGCGAACCAGAAGGCCGACCTCAGTGTCATCGTGAGCCAGGGGCCGCAATCGACGACCAAGGTCATCGAATCCAGCTGGAAGATTGACCCCAATATGAAGGACTCATTGCGCTACACCGATGAGGCCCTCCGAAACATGGACGACTTGAACGTCTCCTATTCGGAAACAGAGATCCGGCGCGACCGGGGTGTGCTCGTCGAGAACTCATTCTCACGAGACGCACAGACAGGCGTCACGGAGACGAGAAAGCTCTATGACAGCCAGCAGAAGACGGACGGCGTCAATGACGAGCTGAAGGTCCGCTTCGATGATACGCGCCCCCTCGACACGGTGAAGATCCGGACCACCAACATCCCGCCCGTGGGCACCAAGAGTCCGGATGGGAAGCTGGCCAAGGCGAGTGTCACCGAGGGCACGTCCTACTCGCAGGGCGGCATTCGCGCCACGAGCTCCCAGACAAAGGCCGTTGACTCCCCCGCGAATGAGAAGACCTCTGTTCCCTACAGCCTCCTGGAGGTCGAGGATCGCGCCAAGGACGCGAAGAAAGCGCCAAAGAGCTGGACGTTCCAGGCAATCAAGCCGGGTGAGCTGAATACCCAGACGTTCGTCGAAGGGCAGCCGGACCTGTCCGTGGTCATCAAGAAGAAGATTCAAGGCAACACCGTGGAGGAGACCACGGAGGGCAAGGTTCCCAACCCCTCGGGCAAGGGGGACCCCGTGTCCATCCAGGGCACCTCGTCCAAGACGTATGATGCTCAGGGGCGCATCACCTCGCTGCACGCGGAACTCACGGATGCTCAGGGCAAGCGGCAGGTCCAGGACCATCAGCGCACCGAGGCGCGCAATGCCAGCGGACAGGTCGAAGTCACCGAGCGCACGGCCTCCTCTGAAGAGCTCCCTGGGGGCCAGGCCAAGCGCAACATCGAGCAGGAGGTGGTGTCCCTGCAAACGGACAAAGGGCCGCAATTGGTCCGCTCCGTCTATGGACTGAACGCGCCCGAAGGAAATGCCCGATCAACGCTGACGCCCGAGGGGCAAGAACTCCTCATCAACGGTGTGCCAGTAACGAGCATGGAGGACCTCAAGGCGCAACAGCCCGCCTCGGGTGCGCTGGGGGGGGCCGCGCTGGATGGACAATCCGCGCTGTTGCGTGATTTTGCCGCCCGGACTGCATCCATCGAGCCTTCGGCTCCCACGCCCTCCGAGCAGGCTGCCGCGGCCGAGCAGGCCCAGCCACAGGCGCAAGCAACGCAGGAGCAGCAGGCCCGGACGGACACCGGGGAGCGAAACTCTGTGTTCGCCGCCAACAACTACGGGCTCTATCTGGTCAAGAAGGAGCTCACGACCATTCATGCCCCGCTCCAGAACGAGCCAGACCCTTCTGCCAACAAGGCGAGATGGAGCAAGACGCCCGTGGAGGCGTTCAAGACACCTCTGACCATCGACCTGACAGCTCCGCAGCGATTCGTGACAGGTGCTACGGGAGGGGTCCAGGCACTCACGGGTTTCAGTAACGTCTACACCTCCATCAACTCGCTCATTCGCGATATCCCCCGAGGCGATGGACTGGGAATCGCAGAGGGGGTGGTGGGGCTGACGGGTGGAGGGGTCTCCGTATATGTG
>NZ_JABUMQ010000421.1:0-8298 GCF_013336645.1 Myxococcus sp. CA039A
AAAGAACGATCAAGCACGGCACCATGCCTGAGACAGCGCCCGCCCCCCTGTTCGACGCCGTGCCCGCGGAGATGGACTTCCCGGCCGAGGAGCGCCGCATCCTCGCCTTCTGGAAGGACCGCCGCATCTTCGAGCGCTCGCTCGAGGCACGCGAAGGCGCCAAGAGCTTCGTCTTCTACGAGGGCCCGCCCACCGCCAACGGCCTGCCCCACAACGGCCACGTCCTCACCCGCGTCATCAAGGACCTGTTCCCCCGCTACCAGACGATGCGCGGCCACTACGTCCCCCGCAAGGCCGGCTGGGACACCCACGGCCTGCCCGTGGAAGTGGAGGTGGAGAAGGAGCTGCGCATCCACGGCAAGGCGGAAATCGAGCGCTACGGCGTGGAGCCCTTCACCGAGCGCTGCATCGAGTCCGTCTTTCGCTACACCTCCGAATGGGAGCGGCTCACCGAGCGCATCGGCTTCTGGGTGGACCTGAACCAGGCCTATGTCACCTACCACCGGGGCTTCGTGGAGAGCGTGTGGTGGGCGCTCGCCGAACTGCACAAGAAGGGCCTGCTCTACCAGGGCCACAAAGTGGTGTGGTGGTGGCCCCAGGGCGGCACCGCGCTCAGCTCCGCCGAGGTGGGCCTGGGCTACAAGACGGTGGACGACCCGAGCGTCTACGTCACCTTCCCCCTGCGCGACGCGCCGGACACCTCGCTGCTCGTGTGGACGACCACCCCGTGGACGCTGCCGTCCAACATGTACGCGGCCGTCAACCCGGGCGTGGACTACGTCACCGTGGACGCCGGTGACCGCAAGCTCATCATCGCCGCCGCGCTGCGCGAGGAGCTGGCCAAGAAGCTCAAGAAGGACCTGCCCATCCTCGCCACCCAGCCGGGCAGCGCGCTGGTGGGCCAGCGCTACCTGCCGCCCTTCGACACGTACTTCGCCAGCGAAGGTGACACGCGCCTGAAGCTGCGCGACGGCGGAGACGACACCCGCGCCTGGCGCGTGCTGGGCGCGGACTTCGTGACGCTCAACACGGGCACGGGCATCGTCCACATCGCCCCCGCCTTCGGCGAGGACGACTACGACGCGTTCCGCAAGGACCGCGCGCGATTCCTCCAGCCGGAGGCGATGGAGCTGTTCTGCGCCGTCAAGCCGGACGGCACCTTCTCCGAGGAAGTCCCGCTCGTCGCCGGGCGCTTCGTGAAGGACGCGGACAAGGACATCCAGCGCAACCTCAAGGAGCGCGGGCTCTTGCTCGTCACCGAGCAGTACAAGCACGAGTACCCCTTCTGCTGGCGCGCGGACGACGACCCGCTCATCCAGTACGCCCGCCCCGCCTGGTACATCCGAACCACCGCGGTGAAGGACCGCGCCATCGAGAACAACCGCGCCGTCAACTGGGTGCCCGAGCACATCAAGGAAGGCCGCTTCGGCGACTTCCTGGCCAACAACGTGGACTGGGCCCTGTCGCGCGAGCGCTACTGGGGCACCGCGCTGCCGCTCTGGATTCACTCGGAGACGGGCGAGGTGGAGGCCGTGCCTTCCCTCCAGGCCCTGCGTGACAAGCCCGGCAGCAACCTGGCGGCCGTGGAGGCCGAGCTCGCGGCGTTCCTCGCCGGCAAGCCGCACGAGGCCAACGCGAAGCACCTCATCGTCCACAAGCCGTGGATCGACAAGGTGACGTACGAGAAGCCGGGCTCCCCGGGCCGCTTCAACCGCGTGCCCGAAGTCGTGGACGTGTGGTTCGACTCCGGCTGCATGCCCTTCGCGCAGTGGGGCTTCCCTCACGCGCCCGGCTCGCACGAGCTGTTCAACCGCGCCTTCCCCGCCGACTTCATCTCCGAGGCCATCGACCAGACGCGTGGCTGGTTCTACTCGCTGCTCATGGTGAGCACGCTCGTCTTCGACGAGGAGACGCAGGCCCGTCTGGGATTGACGCCCCAGCGCGAATGGCCGCACCCGTACAAGAGCTGCATCGTGCTGGGCCACGTCTCCGACAAGGAGGGCCGCAAGGAGTCCAAGTCCAAGGGCAACTACACGCCGCCCGAAATCATCCTCGACGAAGTGCGCATGGACTTCGCGGTGCTGTCCGCCACGGAGGCGGGCGCGCCGGCGGAGGCGGGCGTGGCGCTCATCGCGCGTGAGGACCTGGAGGGCCTGGACCTGCAGGAAGGCGCCAAGGTGCAGTTGTTCCGCCCGGACAGGCCGGACGTCTCCATCTCCGCGACGGTGAAGGCGCACAAGAAGCTCAAGCGCCGCGTGGTGCTGCTGGCGCCCTCGGAGCTGCAGGCGCTCGGCGTGGCGCCGTCCGCGAAGGGCGCGGGCGTCATGCCAGTGGAGGTGCCTCGCCTGGCGCCTTCCGAGCGCGTGACGGTGAAGGACCCCGCCGCCAAGGCTCCCGGCGCGGATGCGTTCCGCTGGTTCTTCTACGCGGCGAGCCCCACCTGGTCCAACACGCGCCACTCCCTGGCGAACGTGCGGCTGTTGCAGAAGGACTTCCAGGTCAAGCTGCGCAACGTCTACTCGTTCTTCACCATCTACGCGAACATCGACGGCTTCAATCCGGCGCAAGGCAACCCGGACGCGACAGAGGCTCCGTGGGAGGCCGTGCGCAAGAGCCACGGCTGGCGCGAGGTGAAGGCCCGGCCGCTGCTGGACCGCTGGATTCTGTCGGAAGTCCAGCTGGCGCTGCGCCACGTGGAGAAGTGCCTGGACACCTATCAGGTGTACGACGCGGCCCAGCGCATGGTGGCGCTGGTGGACGCGCTGTCCAACTGGTACCTGCGCCGCAGCCGCGAGCGCTTCTGGAAGCCGGGCTTCGAGCAGGACAAGCGCGACGCGTACTTCACCCTCTACGAAGCGCTCACCACCATCACCGCCCTGGCCGCGCCCTTCGTCCCGTTCTTCTCCGACGAGATGTGGGGCAACCTGGTGCGCAAGGCCTGGCCCCAGACGCAGCCGGAGAGCGTGCACCTGGCCTCCTTCCCGCGCGCCGACGCCAGCCTCATCGACGACGAGCTGGCGGTGGACATGGCCGCCCTGCGCGAGCTGGTGTCCCCGGGGCTCAAGGTCCGCACGGACAACAAGCTCAAGGTGCGTCAGCCGCTGGCCCGCGCGGACATCATCCTCGCGCGCAAGGAGATGACGGACCGGCTGGCCGTCTACAAAGACTTGCTCGCCGAGGAGCTGAACGTCCACGAGGTGCGCTTCGTGGAGCAGGGCAGCCCGGACGCGGACGTGGTGCGCTTCCGCGTGCGCCCCAACCTGCGCGCGGTGGGCGGACGGCTCGGCGCCAAGCTGGCGCCGGTGCGCAAGGCGTTCGACACCGGAGACGGCCGCGCGCTGCACCGGGAGCTGCTCCAGACGGGGCAGGTGGCCATCCAGCTCGCGGGCGAAACGCTGGTGTTCTCCGGCGAGGACCTGGAGACGCTGGTGGAGGCCAACCCCGGCTTCGCGGCGGCGGGCACGGGCGCGGGCGTGGTGGTGCTCCACACCGAGCTGACGGAGGCGCTCGTCGATGAGGGCCTCGTGCGCGAGCTGCTGGCGCGCGTGCAGGGCGCTCGCAAGGACATGGAGCTGGGCTACACGGACCGCATCCGCCTCTGGGTGGACGGTGACGCGCGGGTGAAGCGCGTCACGGAAGAAGGCCGCGAGCTGATTGCCCGGGAGACGCTGGCCGACTCCATCAACGTGGGGCCCGAGGGCCTCACGGGACAGGAAGAAGAGGTCAACCTCAACGGCCTGCCCGCGCGACTGCGCGTGGAGCGCGCCTGAGGTCGCTCATCCCCGCCCGGTCGACCACCGACTGAGCAGGAGGGACGCCAGGGGTTGAAGCAATCCCTGGCGTCGTCTCACCGGACCAGCAGCAGCAGGAACACGCCCAGGAACAGCAGCAGCGCGAGGCCCACATGGCTCAGCTGACTCAGGCCCTCCTCGGCGTTCTCAAAGTCGTCGAGCGAAGCTCGCCGGAACCGCGCGAACCGGCTCGGCGGGCCTTCACCGACGTGTTCCTGCTCGGGCGGCGCGCGGTCCGCGCCCGCCGTCAGCCGCCGCCAGCCCGGAAGCAGCACTCGCGCCACCGGCCAGAGCACGTCGCCGGGCGGAATCTCCGGCACGCGCCAGGAGCGCCACCGACGCGAGCGCCACACCAGCCCCGTCAACAGCACGCCGGCGACGACGGGCCACGCCGCCGAGACGAGGCTCTTCGACTCGAGCAGGTGCGGCAGCTCCTTGCGCCCCACGGGTGGCCAGAGGAGCAGCGCCGTGTCGACGACGAGCAGCAGGACCCACGCGAGCAACATCCCTCCCGCCCCGGGTGAGCCCTGCTCGGGGGCCTTGGGGACGGTGCGTTCCAGGAAGCGCGCCATGATGAGCGTGCTGCCCACGGCCGCCAGGGAGAGCAGCGTCGGCAGGGCCTCCGACGCGTGCGCGGCGGCCTCCGCGGACTTCAGCGCGAGCTTCGCCAGGGCCCCGCTCGTCAGCGGCGCGCCCGCGATTTCCAGCGCGGACCACGTCAGCCCCACCAACACCAGCACACCCCTCCAGCCCTTGCGGCCCGTCGCGGGCAGCAGGCCCGTGCCCAGGAACAACAACCCCTTCGCCAGGGAGTGATGCACCGCATAGACGAGCACCGCGCCGATGAGCACGGGAGCCGCCTCCGGGGCCCCCAGCGCGAGCCCCACCGCCAGCGTGAGGAAGCCCATCTGGCTGATGCTGGAGTAGGCCAGCACCGTCTTCGCCTCGCGCTGCGTGAGGCCCACCGCGACGCCGTAGAACGCGGCCGTCAGCCCCGCCGCCACGCACACGGTGCCCAACGTGGGGAGGCTCGCATGCCCCAGGGGCAGGAAGCGCAGCCAGCCCAGCACGCCGACCTTGATGATGGTGCCGCTGAGCACGGCGCTGCCCGGGGCGGGCGCGACGGGATGCGCCAGGGGAAGCCACATGTGCAGCAGGAGAGCGCCCACCTTGACGCCAAAGCCGCCCAGAATCAGCACGCAGATGACCTCGCGGGAGGACGACTCCGCCACCACGCGCGGCACCTCGGCGAGCGACAGGTTGATGCGCGTGCCCACCGTGAGGAAGAAGGCCGCGAGCAGCAACACCTCGCCCAGCAGGGCCATGATGATGTAGACGCGGCCCGCCCGCGCCGCCGCCTCGGTGCGCTCGTGGACGACGAGTCCGTATGCGCAGAACGTCATCATCGCGAAGAACAGATAGAAGCTCGCCACGTCCTGCGCGAGCACCGCGCCCACGTTCCCCGCGAGCGTCGCCAGGAAGAAGCCCCAGAACGAGGCCCGGTGCGAGTCCTCGCGCAGATACCCTCGCGCGAAGAGGCCGGAGAAGAGCCACAGAATCCCGGTGAAGAGCAGGTACGTCCGCGTCACCTCGTCCGGCGCATACAGCCGCATCCCCAGCAGCACCGGCTTCCAGTGGACGGACACCCCCGTCCCCAGGCCCAGCCCGAGCGCCGGGAGCGCGGCCCACGGCGCCAGCGCCATGCCGACGCCCCGAAGCGCGGGAATCATCACCGCCACCGTGAGCACCAACGGCACGCACAGGGCCGCGATGACGGCGAGCGAGGCGAGGTCATGGCCACTCACGGACGGAACTCCCGCTCGGTGATGAGCCGCGTCCAACCCAGCGGGCTGAGCTCCGCTCCGGCGAAGAGTCCCGCTGCGAGCGACAACACCGCCGTGGCCACCGTGGGCAGCAACAGGAGCAACCCAATCTCCCACCCCCGGGTGCTCGGCTTCCATTCCTCGCGCGGGGCCTGGAACCACGCGGAGTAGACGATGGGTAGGAAGTAGCCCGCGTTGAGCAGGCTGCTCGTCAGCAGCACCACCACCAGCCAGGGCTGATGCGCCTCCAGCGCGCCGATTCCCAGGTACCACTTCGAGATGAACCCGGCGACGGGGGGAATGCCAATCATCCCCAGCGCGGCGATGGTGAAGGCCCCCGTGGTGAGCGGCATCCGCCGCCCTACCCCGCGCAGCTCACTCACCCGGTGCACGTGCAGCTCCTCGGCGAAGTTCCCCGCGCAGAAGAACAGGGTGATTTTCATCACCCCCTGATGCACCAGGTGCACCAGCCCACCAATGGTGGACGCCGTCCCGAAGATGGAGATGCCCAGCACGATGTACGCGACCTGGCTCACCGTGGAGTAGGCCAGCCGCTTCTTCAAGTCCCCCTGCTGGAGCGCCCGCACCGAGCCGTAGAGGATGGTGATGGCGGCGACGATGGCCAGCGGCTGCATCACCCCCAGGTCATGCACCAGGTAGACGCCATACACGTCGTAGATGATGCGGGTGATGCCGAAGGCCCCCGCCTTCACTACCGCGACGGCATGCAGCAGCGCGCTGACCGGAGCGGGCGCCACCATCGCCACCGGCAGCCAACCATGGAGCGGCACCAGCGCCGTCTTCACCCCGAGCCCGGCTATCAGCAGCACGAAGGCCACCACCAGCTCGGTGCGATGTGACGCGACGGCGCCCAGCGCGCCTCGCTCGGTGAACTCCACCGAGCCCGTGAGCGAGTAGAGCAGCACCACGCCCGCCAGCAGCAGCGTGGCCCCGCTCAGCGTGTAGCGCAGGTAGACGTTGCCCGCGCGGAGCGCCTCGGGCGTTCCCCGGTGGATGACCAGCGGGTACGTCGACAGCGTGAGCATCTCGTAGAACAGGAAGAAGGTGAGCAGGTTGCCCGCGAGCGCGATGCCCATCGTCGACGCGACACACAGCGAGAAGAAGCCGAAGAACCGGCTGCGGTGGTCCGTCCCCTCCAGGTAACCCACCGCGTAGATGGTCGTCACGAACCAGAGCACCGCGGACAGGGTGATGAAGAGCAGGCTGAAGGAGTCCGCCCTCAGCACCAGGTCCGCCTTGGGAAAGAAGGGCAGCCGCGTCTCGTACTGGCGCCCCTGGAACACGCCCCAGGCCATGACCGCGGTGAGCAGCAGCTTGGTCACCGCCGCGAGCAGGTTGAGCACCGTGCGCGTGCGCCGCTGCTCCTCGGCGAGCAGGAAGATGATGAGCCCCGGCAACAGCGAGCTGAGCAGCACGGACAGCGGCAGCCAGGTGTTCATCATCTCGACGCACCGACGGCCAGCAGGTCCAGCGGGAACCAGGGCACCAGTCCCAGCACCAGCGCGATGAGCGCGAGCGCGAGCGGCGCCAGCTCGTTCCCCAGGGGAATGGAGCGCACGGTGACCCCCGGAGGCAGCGGCAGGAACGAGCCCCGGAGGATGCGAAAGACATACGCCGCCGTCAGCAGACTGCCTCCCAGCAGCACCAGCGCCCACCACCACTGCTGTGTGCCGATGGACTCATTCAACAGGAGCCACTTCGCGATGAACCCTCCACTGGGCGGAATGCCAATCAGGCTGATGCCACCCAACGCCATCGCCAGGAACGTGAAGGGCATCCGGTAGGCCAGGCCCTGGACGCCCCCCATCGAGGTGATGCCCACCGCCTGATGGATGTTGCCCACCGCCACGAACATGGACGCCTTGGCGGCCGCGTGGGAGACGACCAGATAGATGACCCCCGCGCGGGCCCCACTGGTCGCCATGGGGAAGACGAGGAACATGTAGCCAATCTGCGCGACGCTCGAATAGGAGACCACCCGCTTGAGCTGCGTCTGGCTCAGCGCCAGGACCGAGCCCCACAGCACCGCCACCGCTCCGAGCAGGCCCAACATCTGCCCCACCTCCGCGTCCAGGACGGGCGCGAAGACCTCCAGCCACAGCCGCAAGAGGACGTAGAAGGAGCCCTTCGAGATGAGTGCCGACAGGAGCGCGGTGACGGGCGTGGGCGCGCCCGTGTACGTCGGTGGCAACCAGACGTGGAGCGGAAACAGGGGCGTCTTGAGACACAGCCCCACCGTCACCAGCCCCGCGGCCACCCACGTCACCGGCCCCGCCTGCACGCGCTGGGCGAGCATCCCCACATCCAGCGTCGCATAGGCGCCGTACAGGAGCGCGATGCCCAGCAGGTAGCAAAGCGAGCCCGGCATCGCGAAGAGCAGGTAGCGCAGGCCCGCGTCGAGCCCTGGCAAATCCCTGCGCACCACGATGAGAGACACCGCGCCCAGCGTCGTCAGCTCCAGCGTGACGTAGAGGTTGAAGGCATCCGCCGACAACACCAGCGCGTTGAGCGCGCACCAGATGAACAGCCACAGCGGGAGGAACTCCCGGTCCTCTCGGTCCCCCAGGTGGTCCAAGGCGTGGACGCTGATGAGCGGCCCCACCACCGCGATGGTCAGCAGCATCAGGGCGGCGAGCCCGTCCGCGCGCCACTCGATGCCCAGC
>NZ_JABUMQ010000422.1:0-8293 GCF_013336645.1 Myxococcus sp. CA039A
GGGACGGGGGAGTCGCCGGACATGACAGCAGGGCCTAGCACTGACGCGCACGCTCCGCCCCTGACGAATCGGCTGGAGGAGGGCGGGATGCGTCTCCGGCTCGGGACATCCTGGAGACGAGTAAGAGCCTGAAAGAACCGAGGCCGGAAGCCGCTGAGATTCCAGCGGCTTCCGGCCCCGATTGCAGTGTCCCCGACGGGATTCGAACCCGTGTTACCGGCTTGAAAGGCCAGCGTCCTGGGCCTCTAGACGACGGGGACGTCGCCACCTACATGAGTCGCGGGGGGATCGAACCCCCGACCCTCGGCTTAAAAGGCCGGTGCTCTACCATCTGAGCTAGCGACTCGCACTATTCTTTTGTTCAAAAAAACTCGCGCGGCCCGCCTGGGCCCGAAGGCAGGCGCTTCCTACCCGAACTCCTTCGCGCTTTCCACTGGCGAGCGCATGTCCCCCATCCTGACGGCGCTTCCACCGCCTCCCCGTGAACGCCTGGGGCTCCGCCGAACGCCGCCGTCAGTCATCGGTTGTATACAGCAGGCATGGCCCAGGACCTCCCCCCTGAAGAACACGAAGACCCGGAGGCCGAGGACGGCGACGAGAAGGCTCCCTTCCGCCGCTACCTCACCCGCCCGGGCGCCGAGCGGATGCACCGGGAGCTCGTCCGGCTGCTCAACGAGGAGCGCCCCAAGGTGACCGCCGAGGTCTCCGCCGCCGCCGCCCAGGGGGACCGCTCCGAGAACGCCGAGTACATTTACGGAAAGAAGCGCCTGCGCGAAATCGACCGCCGCATCCGCTTCCTACAGAGGCGCCTGGACACCGCCACCATCGTCACGCCTTCTGAACAGAGCGACCGTGCACGCGTTTACTTCGGCGCCACGGTCACCCTGGAGGACGAGGACGGGGCACGCACGAAGTACCAGATTGTCGGGTCCGACGAAATCGACGCCGCCGGAGGTCGCATCAGCGTGGAGTCCCCCATCGGTCGCGCCCTTCTTCGCAAGAGCGTGGGTGACTCCGTCGAGGTGCACCGCCCCCGGGGCGAAATCGAGCTGACCGTCATCGACATCCGCTACGACTAGGAGGCCCCATGCCTCGGACGCTGCCCATCAACCCCCGCTTCCGCCGCATCTATCAGCACCTGAGCGGGGCGGACCTGGCCGCGCTCGACCCCGAGGAACTCTCCCTCGAGGACCTGGGCCTGGGCGACTCCCAGAAGACCCGCGTGGGCCTGCTGTTCGGGACCTACAGCCACCAGGGCCTCGAGCGCGTCCTGCGCACCTACGGCCTGTTCCAGCGCGCAGAGGAGCGGGTGGGGCCCATCGAACTGCGCATCCAGGGCGAGGATCCGTTCCGCCCCCGGGTCGTCTTGTGGAGCCGCCGCTTCTACGCCCCCGTCGCCGACCTGTCCCTGCGCATGGCCACCGGCGCCGAGGTCGGCCTCGGTGACGCGCTCGCCACCGCGCCCCTGCTCTATGTGGACGCGCTGCTGCTCCAGAATCCGGGCCGCTCGTTCGACTGGCACCGCCCACCGCTGCCAGGGCAGAGCCACCCCGGGCTCGCGCTCTCCGCGCCCCTGTTGGAACTCTTGATGCTCATGGCCCGTCGCATCGGCGCGGAGGCCCTGGCCCTCACTCCCTCCACCTTCGCCGCCGCGAGCGTCTATGACCGGCGCTTCCTCTTCGTGGACGGCGCGGCCCAGGGGCGCTTCCTCGCGTTGCGCGGCGCTGGCGGCAAGCGCCCTCGCTGGCTGCTCGCGTGGGCCGTGGAGCTGGGCTGCATGCGCGACGCGGAAGGGCAGCCGCTCCCCTTCACCCCCATGCCCATGTTGTCTCCGCTCAGTCGCCGGCTGATCCGCTCGTTCGACGCCAAGGCCTGGGCCGAAGCGCGCGAGCAGACGGGGCGACAGGTGGTGACGCTCGACGAGGAGGCGCTCCAGCAGCGCTTCCCCTGGGAGCGCATGCCCCCGGGGCCGCCCCCCGAGCGGCTGGCGGAGCTGCTGGGGTACGACCCGCTCGCCCCCGTGCTCGCGCACTGAGCGCCAAGGCGTGGGGTTTCGAACAACCGGCGTCCCCGACGCCAACCTGGCTGCTTCCGTCGGAGCCGCTGTCTATATTGGAGTGGGCGTCAGGCTCAGCCACGTCGCACGGTCCCCAGCGGTCGCACCCGAACCAATCAGGTCGCGCGAACCCACGATGCGAAAGAACTTCATCCTCGATACCAACGTCCTCCTCCATGATCCGCGCAGCATCTACGGCTTCGAGGACAACAACGTCATCATCCCCATCTACGTCATCGAGGAGATTGATCAGTTCAAGAGAGATCTCTCCGAGCTGGGGCGCAACGCCCGCATGGTGGCGCGCTACCTGGACACCTTCCGCGCGGAGGGCTCGCTGAAGGAAGGGGTGCCCATGCCGAGGGGCGGCCTCTTGCGCGTGTGCTTCACGGACCGCGACCTGCCGCTGTCCATGGCGGACAGCAACCTGATGGACAACCGCATCCTCGCGGTGGCCATCGACCTGATGGAGCAGGAGCCTGACACCCAGGCCGTCTTCATCACCAAGGACACCAACCTGCGCATCCGCGCGGACGCGCTGGGCCTCATCGCAGAGGACTACGACACCGAGCGGGTGGAGATCACCGAGCTGTACACGGGCTTCACCGAGCGGCTCGTCCCCAAGGAGCTGGTGGACCAGATGTACAGGCCCGGCGCGGAGGTGGAGCTGCCGGACGTGGACACGCTCTTCCCCAATCAGCTGGTGCTGCTCAAGGACGAGACGAACCCGTCGCACACCGCCATGGGGCGCCTGCACGGGCTCAAGAACCGGCTGGTGCCGCTGCTCCGCCAGAGCAAGGAAGGCACCTGGGGCATCCGTCCGCGCAACATGGAGCAGGCCTTCTGCCTGGACCTGCTGCTCAACGACGACATCAAGCTCGTCACCATCGTCGGCAAGGCGGGCACGGGCAAGACGCTGCTGGCCATCGCCGCGGGGCTCCAGAAGGTGACGGAGGAGAACCTCTACCAGAAGCTCCTGGTGAGCCGCCCCATCTTCCCCCTGGGGCGGGACATCGGGTATCTGCCCGGCAGCGTCGAGGAGAAGCTCAACCCCTGGATGCAGCCCATCTTCGACAACGTGGAGTTCCTGATGAACCTCAGCCGCGCGGACAAGAAGGCCGGCCGCGGCTATCACGAACTGCTGGACCTGGGGCTGATGGAAATCGAGCCGCTCACGTACATCCGTGGCCGGAGCATCCCCAACCAGTTCATCATCGTGGACGAAGCGCAGAACCTCACGCCTCACGAGGTGAAGACCATCATCACCCGCGTGGGTGACAACACGAAGATCATCCTCACGGGGGATCCGTTCCAGATCGACAACCCCTATGTGGATTCGACCAACAACGGCCTGGTGCACGTGGTCAATCGCTTCAAGAGCGAGAAGATCGCCGCGCACATCACCATGGCCAAGGGCGAGCGCAGTGCCCTGGCCGAGCTCGCCGCCAACCTGCTCTAGGCACCCGCGGGTGCCTGCGCGAAGAGACGTGTCATGACGAACGACGGCCCTGGAGACACCCCTCCGGAAGACGGAGAGAAGAAGCCCCTCATCGAGTACCCCGCGGTCTACACCTTCAAGGTGATGGGCCTGCAGGGGCCCGGCTTCGCCGAGCACGTGAGGGACTTGTTCCGGAAGATGATGGGCTCCGAAATCTCTCCGGACTCCATCCACGAGCAGCCCAGCAGCAAGGGCAAGTACCTGTCCCTCAGCGTGTCGGTGTACCTGCTGTCCGAGGAGCAGCGGCGCTCCATCTATGAACAGCTGAAAAAGGACCCGCGCGTCGTCTACTACCTGTGACGCCGGACGCGCGCGGCCTCCTCTGTCGGGTGGGGGGCCCGCGCCGTCTCTGGAAGTCCGGGCGGGGTTGGGTATATGAGGAGCCCATGAGCCCGGCAGATCCCTTTCCGCTGTACCACCCCGCGGACGCCCGGCGCGCGTTCAGCTCGGACGACGTGACTCGGCGGTTCGCCAAGGTGGCCCAACTGGAGCCGGGCGCCCGGGTGCTGGTGCTCGGGTGTGGCGCGGATGGCAGCGCGGCGCTGCTGCTCGCCCGGGAGATGGGCTGCACCGTGCTGGCCGCGGACATGGACGAGGCCCTGGTCTCCTCCGCCCGCGAGCGGGTGCGCCATCAAGGGCTGACGGACCGCATCGATGTGCGCGGCGTGGCCCTGGATTCGCTCGGACTGCCGGACGGCGCTTTCGACGCCATCCTTGTCCAGGGCCGGGTGCTGTACACCCTGCGCGGGACGCTGTCGTCCCTGCGGCCGCTCCTGGCGAGAAGAGGGCGGCTGGGAATGACCTTCCCCGCGAGGGTGGCGCGAGTCGTCCCCAAGGCCGCCGCCGAGCTCTGGGAGCGCCGTCTGGGCGCCCCCCTGTTGCTGCCGCGCGAGCTGCTCCAGTCGCTGGAGCTGGGCGGATTCGAGCCGGAGTCGGCGGAGACGCTGCACGACGTGGAACTCGACGACTACTACCGAGAGGTGGAGTCCAGCCTGAAGCCCATGTCGGGTTCCCAGGCGTCCGCGCTGCGCGAGGAACTGGCGCTGCACCGCGAGAGCAACGGCAAGGCCACGGTCAGCTACGCCTTCGTGGTGGGACGCCGCAAGGAGCCGGGCGAGAAGCCCCCGGCTTCACGCGACAGGGGCTAGTCGGCCAGGCGGGGGAGGGCGGCAATCTGGCCGCCCCCTTCCAGCCCAGCGGGCTAGTTCAGCGCGCCGTTGAAGTCGACGAGCTCGATGGACTCGGGCGCCACGGACAGCGACACCTGATCCCGATATCCGGCCGCGTCGCCGCCCACCTGGAAGGGCATGGGGCGCGCGAAGCGGATGGTGGCGTCGCGGACGTGGAAGTCGTGCAGGCCCTCGGGGAACCAGCGCCCGTTCCAGAGGCGGGGCAGGTTCGCCAGCACCTGCGTGGGAGTCACCTGGCCCAGCCGCAGTTGCATGAAGCCGCGCCGGCCACACGCGAAGGGGAACATGCGGAAGCCATAGCCGTAGAAGGGCATGGTGCCCGCGGCGGCCATCATCAGCCTGCCCCGGAAGAGCAGCTCGCCAGGGGCCACCGGCTCGCCCATGGGCTGGCCGTCCGCGCCCAGGCGGTACGCCTCGCCGGCCTGCCCGTTGACGACCTCGCACTCCACCCAGGTGGAGTTCGTCAGGTAGTGCGGCACCGTCTTGCAGGCCACCGCGGAGAAGTAGCCACCGCTGCCGGACAGCACGCTCTTGAGGAGACCCTTGCCCAGGTTCTCCTTCACCCAGATGTAGTCGTTGAGCACCTTGCCATCCACGCCCAGCCCCGCGAAGGGCGCGCGCTGCCCATCCACCATCAGGAGGTCCATTGGGCGGAAGCCCGGGACTTCACCGGTGCGGGCGCGCAGCACGTCGTTGAGGATTCCGTCGCCCCGGGTGCCGGAGGCGTTGACGTGGGCGGCGATACCGTTGCCCGTGCCCAGCTTGAGGATGCCGAAGCGGGGCGCCTGCTGACCGGCGAAGCGGCCTCGGGGGCCGACCAACTGGAGGACCTCGTTCACGAAGCCCATGAACGTGCCGTCGCCGCCGCCCGTGAAGACCAGGGGATAGCCGCGCTCCAGCACCGTCTGGGCGATGCGGCGGCCGTCCAACTGCGAGCGGGAGAGGAACAGGTCCTGCTCCGGCACCACGTGCGACAGCGACTTCACCACCCGGGCGTCCACCTTCCGGGCATTGGCGTTGAGGAGCACCGCGACCTTCGGTTCAGCGGATACGTCCGCCGACGGGGAGCGGCGGAGGTCCGGAGAGCGCAGGGGCTGAACCAACATGAGGATGGCTCCAGGGTAGGTGCGGGTGGGGGAACCCGACATCGACGCGTCGCCGCAATGTGCACTTTCATTGCCAACCGGTGACGCGAGGCGTCAGCAGGCGGGCAGGCATGTCATTCCAAGGGGTTGCAGCGTTGGTTGGTGTTCGAAAGGTCGCCCGGTTGCTACCTGGAGGTGACGGCGGTGTAGAGCGCGTTACGCACCCGTGCCGTGAAGGTGGCGATGACGTGACGCGGCAACCAGCCTCGTGCGCACTGCGCTACGCACCCGGGAGCACCACCTTGTGCCAGAGGGCCCGGCGCCACCTCCGGTTTGACACAGGGGGGTGGGTGGTTACGTTGGGCGTACATCAGGAGCTTTCGCAGAAAACGCAGTTATTTCCGGAGGATACGAACCGTGGGCAAGATTATTGGGATCGACCTGGGCACCACGAACAGCGTGGTGGCGATCATGGAGGGTCGCGAGCCCAAGGTCATCGTCAACGAGGAAGGCAGCCGCATCACGCCCTCGGTCGTCGCGTTCACCAAGGACGGCGAGCGACTGGTTGGTCAGGTGGCGAAGCGCCAGGCCATCACCAATCCGGAGCGCACCATCTACTCCAGCAAGCGCTTCATGGGCCGGCGGCATGACGAGGTGACCGAGGAGGCGAAGCTCGTCCCTTACAAGGTTGCTCGAGGACCGAACGGTGACGCGCGCATCGAACTGGACGGCAAGCAGTACAGCGCGCCGGAGATCAGCGCGCAGATCCTGCTGAAGCTGAAGCGGGCGGCGGAGAACTACCTGGGTGAGAAGGTGACGGAGGCGGTCATCACCGTCCCCGCGTACTTCAACGACGCTCAGCGCCAGGCCACGAAGGACGCGGGTGAAATCGCGGGCCTCACGGTTCGGCGCATCGTGAACGAGCCGACCGCCGCGGCGCTCGCGTACGGCCTGGACAAGAAGAAGGACGAGAAGATCGCCGTCTACGACTTCGGCGGCGGCACGTTCGACATCTCCATCCTGGAGGTGGGTGAGAGCGTGGTCGACGTGCTCGCGACCAACGGCGACACGCACCTGGGCGGTGACAACATCGACCAGCGGATCATGGACTGGCTGATCTCCGAGTTCAAGAAGGACACGGGGCTGGACGTCAGCAAGGACAAGATGGTCCTCCAGCGCCTGAAGGAGGCGGCGGAGAAGGCGAAGATCGAGCTGTCGAGCGCGACGGAGACGGACATCAACCTGCCGTTCCTCACGGCGGATGCGACCGGTCCCAAGCACCTCAACCTGAAGCTCACGCGCGCCAAATTCGAGGCGATGATCGATGACCTCATCGAGCGCTCGCTGGAGCCGTGCCGCAAGTGCCTGAAGGACTCGGGCGTGGACCTCAAGGACCTCAACGAGGTCGTGCTCGTGGGCGGTACCACGCGCATCCCGAAGGTGCAGGAAGCGGTGAAGCGGCTGTTCGGCAAGGAGCCGAACCGTTCGGTGAACCCGGACGAGGTCGTCGCCGTCGGCGCGGCGGTGCAGGCGGGTGTGCTCTCCGGCGAGGTGAAGGACATCCTCCTGCTGGACGTGACGCCGCTGAGCCTGGGCGTGGAGACGCTGGGTGGCGTGATGACCAAGCTCATCGAGCGCAACACCACCATCCCCACGCGCAAGTCGGAGACGTTCTCCACGGCCGCGGATGGCCAGTCGCAGGTGGAGATCCACGTGCTCCAGGGTGAGCGCGAGATGGCGAACGACAACCGGAGCCTGGGCCGCTTCCACCTGACGGGCTTGCCCCCGGCGCCGCGCGGCGTGCCGCAGATCGAGGTGACGTTCGACCTCGACGCCAACGGCATCCTCAACGTCAACGCCAAGGACAAGGCCACCGGCAAGGAGCAGAAGGTCACCATCACCCACTCGTCCGGTCTCGCGAAGGACGAGGTGGAGAAGATGGTCGCCGACGCCCGCTCGAACGAGGCGGCCGACAAGGAGCGCCGCGAGCTGGTGGAGCTGAAGAACCAGGCGGAGGCCCAGTCCTACGCCGCGGAGAAGCTCGTCAAGGAGAACAAGGAGAAGCTCACTCCGGACGTGGCGAAGGCGCTCGAGGACAGCGTGGCGGAGCTCAACAAGGTGCGCGAGGGCCAGGACAAGGACGCCATCAAGTCCGCGCTCGAGAAGCTCCAGGCCGCCAGCTACAAGGCCGCGGAGGAGATGTACAAGGCCACTGGTGGGGCGCCGGGTGGCGAGCCGCCTCCGGGTGCTGCTCCCGGGGCTCAGCCGGGCGCGAAGAAGGACGACGTGGTGGACGCCGAGTTCCGCCAGTCGTGACGCCGGGGCCGTGAGGCCCGGGTGTTGAAGCAGAGGGCCGGTGCTCCCGCTACACGCGGGGGGCCGGCCCTTCTGCGTTGCGGGACTCGGGGCGGACCTTCCGAAAGGATGGATGGCCGTGTGCGTGGCGAGACTTGGGGCGGGTGCAAGG
>NZ_JABUMQ010000423.1:0-8279 GCF_013336645.1 Myxococcus sp. CA039A
GCCGTGCACGATGGCCTGGAAGGCCTCATCCAGTGACGGCGTCGCCGAGGAAGCGCCGCGCGCGGGAAGAGAGCGAGGGGTTCGGGGGGAGGGGGTGACGCGACGGGCTCTGGGCATGTGGAGCCCGGCGTAGCACGGCTCAGGTTGTTCGACCATCCGTGAATCCAACCCCCGCCCCCTGGGGGGTTGTCCGGGCGAGGAGCCAGGCTGATTTCAGGATGCGTCGTGGATGCGTTCACCCCGTGGAGCGAGCTGTGTGTCCGCTCCAGGTCAGGGTTGAGCAGGCGGGTTGCTGACGACATGCGTCGAGCCCCCCGCGCTAGCTGGCCTGCTTTTCCCCGGGGGCCGTGAGGTTCCACGACTCCTGGAGCGACTGGGGGATGCGGAAGGATACCCGGCTGCCACCCGTCTCGGAGGAGTGCAGCCCCTCCAGCAGTTCGCGAGACAGGGAGGCGGAGATCTTCGCCGCGAGGCCCGATTGGTCCTGCGCCTCGTCCGACAGGGAGAACATCCACCGCATCGGCCCCAGCAGATGGCGCGTCCAGTCCGTCTTCTCCAGCCCGACGGCATCGGCCACCGCCTCGCTGCACAGCTCACGCATCATCGCCACCGCGATGCCGTCCATCATCGTGCCGGGGATGCGCGTCTTCAGATAGTCGACGAGCGCCTTGGTCAGCGCGGCCCCCTCCACCGAGGGTTTCACCTGACGCTGTTGGATGGCCTCCCAGAGCTGCTGGGCATCTTCCAGGTCTCGGGGCAACAGCGTGGGGTGGATGCCCAGGAAGTGCCCAATCACTCGCCAGCAGTGGAAGTAGGCGTCCTCTTCCTGCGGGGTGAAGTCGAGTTGGAGCCGGGTCAGGACCCGGGGGACCAGGGCCAGCGTCAAGAGCGTCGCGACATGGTCCTCCTGATTGGCCGGAGTCCCCCACTCGGACGCCTGCCACCTGGCATCTCCGCCGACGTGGTAGCGGATGGTGGCATGCAGCAGGCGGATCTTCTGCGCCGTGCGCACCCCGAAGCCCTTCGGCCCCAAGCCGCCCTCGCCCATGACATCCAGGACGAATTGCGCCGTCTCGATGATGCGACGATGCACGTGCTTGTCGATACCGCCCGTCCAGGTCAGCACTTTGGCCGCCTTGGCCCAGGCGTAGCAACAGGGCAGGGACCACGTGAAATAGGCCAGGGTCATCTGCATGCCATAGCGCTGGAAGAGCCGCTGGCCCAGAAGGACCTTCTCCGCATCAGCCCACTCGGGCCAGTCATCCGTCTGATTCAGGTACGCCTCCACGGCGTCTGGCATCTCCCCTGGAACGAGGTGCACATTCGACTGGATGCTCTGGAGGATGCGGTTGACGGTCGCCACCTCGTTGTTGGCGAAGACCTCCTGGATGACCGCGTCCGCCACGGGCTCGCCCATGAAACGAAAGGGTTCGAGCACCTCATCTGTCCAGCGGCCACGGGATGCGGAATTTGAAGACATGGGGGCTTCAGTGAATCCAGGCACGAGAATGGGATTGCCCATCCCGGTGCTCAGGGATGGGCAAACGAGCGTCCCACGTTGTCCCCGCGAGTGTCGAGGCACGAGGGTCGTCGGCCGTCGGCGTGGTTGCCCCGCCCGGAGCCCGAGCCCACGCACGTCGTGCGCTCCATGGGAGGCAGTGTGCGGCGACTACCGCGTGAGGTTCACGTTGTACGAGCCGTCGCCCGACGTGGCGGTGCCCGTCACCGTGGTGGTGCCGACCTTGCGGCGCACCTTGCCGGTGCCGTCGTCCTCGATTTCGCCGGCCAGGGTCAGGTTGAGGGTGACCTCTCCCTCCAGGTCACCAGTCATCCGAAAGGGGCCCGTGAGCGCGCCGGAGAAGGTGCCGTTGGGGATGTTGCGAAGCTGGAGGTTCAGCTCCGGCTGGGTCGCCGTATCGGTGGTCGACGCGTAGGTGATGTTCACCGGCTCCTCGTCTTCGCCTACGACAATCTCGCCGTCGGAGTAGGTGGCCATTCCCACGCGCAGTCGCATCCCCTTGTTGTTGGAGGCCCCCTGGTCCACCTGTCCGGAGATGAGGAGCGTCCCGGACACGTTGCCGGGTGCTGACTGGGCCGGGATGTTGGCGCTCGAAGCGGCGTTGAAGCCGGCGAAGCCGAGCTGCAGGGCTTTGCTGACGGACTCATCGAGTCCCAGGTATGCGCGTCGGGCCTGTTCGTCGGAGCTCACCTCGTCATCACCACAGGCTGTCAGGCCAGCGGACATGAAGAGAGTGAATGCGACAGTGGTCACGACACGAGAGATGAATGGGTTCATTCCGTCTGTCTAATCCAGACACCTCACGCTGTACCACTCGCTCCGCGATACGAATAAAGCGGGGCCCTGTGTGTGGCCGAACGGCGGTACGGAGGGTCCATTTCCGTGTACAGCCTCAGGGATGAGGACGCATGTCTCAGGGCCAGTGGCAGCGGGTGCTCTTGGCATCAGTGCAACGCGCCATCGAGCGAAGCCTGACACCTGATGGCAGGGACGACGTCTATTGGCGCGGCGAGGTACACGAACAGCCGCTACAGCCGTATCCGGACACCGCGAGGCAAGCTGTGGCACCTCGCCGGTGGTGAACCCGCTGCTCATCAGGAAACACCGCGGCCTGACCCATGTCGGTGGTCGTGCCGATGCGCCCCCTGGGAGCCCCCGTGCGTGCTGTTCGAGGAGAGGGCCTTCCTATCTCGTCTCGCGCCCCGTCCTGTCCCGTTCTAGAGAACCGTCCATGTCCCTGCCGCTGCCGCCCTACCTTCAGGCTGCCCCCATCGCCGGCCTGCCCGTCGCCCACCGCTGGGGTCCGGGCGAGGCGATGTCGGCCTTCGGTAACACCCATCGCACGGTCGAGGGCCACCTCGCGCATCTGTCCTTCCGGGCCCTCCTGGGCTTGGCCGCCGCGTTAGGCGAATGGATGCACCGCCGCTTCGAGCACCTTCACGACGACCACGAGATGCGGCTGGCGGTTGAGGCCATGTGGGCCGCGTCCATCGACATCCGCTACTTGAAGGTGGACGCGATGCAGTTCCCGCAGGACACGGCCAGCGCCATCCACGGGCCACTGCAGGCGCTCAAGTGGGAGTTCGTGAACGCCGCCGACATCTACGGCGAACTCGATTTCGGGCTTGTGCGCTACCTCCGCGGCGACGCCAACCTCGTCAACTTCACGCTTCCGGACAACAAGGCCTTCCAGGCCTGGTTCAAGGCGGTGCTGCCGCGCCTGGCGCCACTGTCCGCCCCGTCGGCCCGCGATGCGGCCCACGGCGACCCGGACGACGCCTCCGACGGACAGGCCGGCACGGACCCTCTGCTGTGGGGAACGCCAGTGCCCCGCGAGGCCTTCGACCCGGCTTTTCCGCTGGCCACGGCCGACCGCGTCGCGCTCATCGACACGCTGCTCGCCTCCGTGTCCGCCACGCCCAACCCGTTCCTGCGCACACCGGCGGAACTGGCGGCGGCCGGTTTCCACGGTGCCCCCTACCGCTACACGGGCCCGTGAGGATGCCGGCACGGCGCGCGCCCACCGACGAGGCGGGCAGCGCGCAGCCACGCCTGCGATTCCTGTGGGACGAGTGGCATGTCACCGCGCACTTCCTCGACATCGACGACGCCCTGCTCGCGCGGGTGGTGCCGCTGTGCCCGCGGCCCCAGCAGGCGCTGATGCTGCCTGGGGGACGGGCGCTGGACCTTCCCGGCTCGGTGGGGATGCACTCAAGGGGAGCGGTACCTGCGCGGCCCCTCCGTGTTCTGCCAGCCCACGTCGCGCCGGAGGCCCGAGAGAGCGCGGTGCAGCAGATCGAGCGGCAGATACCCCTCCAGCACCACGTGGCTCCAGCCAACGCCGCCCGAGGGGGCACGCTGAGGGCACATGGGGGGAGGAAAAAGAAAAGCCCAGCAACCCCTAAGGATTGCTGGGCTCTCAATGGCGAGGAGTACGGGACTTGAACCCGTGGCCTCCGGCGTGACAGGCCGGCGTTCTAACCAACTGAACTAACTCCCCATAACCTTGGGCGGAACAGGGATTGAACCTGTGACCCTCGCCTTGTAAGGGCGACGCTCTGCCGCTGAGCTATCCGCCCGCAGGCGTGTTCCGCGTTGCGACGAGCGGGCTTTTATAAGTGGCTCACTCCACTGTCAAGCACCTGTTTCGAAGACCCAGGATCTTCCGTCACCGGCCGCGCGGAGCGTGAAAACGCTCGTGCGGCCGGTGACTTAGGGGCCTAGGGGACGGGCGCGACGTCCACTGTGCCCAGGTTCTCCGGGGCCACGCCGTTGGCTGAGCCGCCCTCGCCAGGATTGGGTTGCCAGTCGCCGTAGCAGTACGGGCCGGTGCCCACCCGGAAGCGCCACAGGTAGCCGTGGTTCAGGGCGGCGTTCACCGGAAGGTCCGCCTTGTACTCGTCGTCGTTGCCGCCATCGCTCTGAACCGTGCCAGCCACCCAGGTCCAGGCCGGGCTCACACCCGGGTCCTGTGTCTTGGGGCCGTGGCCCAGCTCCGCCGACAGGGTGGTGGCCGGAGGAGGGGCGTTGGTGACGCCGTCCTCGTAGATGAATCCGTACATGGTTCGGTTGCCGCTCAAATCACTGAGCTTCAGCGGCCACTGGAGCCGGCAGTAGTCGATGCCGGCGTGGTTTCCGACGGTGAGGGCGTGTTGCTGGCCCAGCGTGTAGCCCCCCACGTCGCTGCCGTCCTTGTCGCAATAGGTCCACGTGGAGCCATCCGTGCTGTAGCGCAGGCTCACGGCGCGACTCGTCGTGTAGGCCGGACGCAGCTCGGTGGTGAATTCATCCGTGTCCGCCTCACCCGAGGCCTCTCCGGCGTACGTCGCCGGCTTCCAGGTGAACGACGCCGAGGTGGTGGAGGCGTCCGTGTCCGCGTTGCCCAGGCCGACCTGCACCTGGATCCCTGTGCCCGCACCGGGGCCATTGGTGACTCCGGGGATGCGCACGCGGCCTGTCACGGTGACAGCGTCGCCGCTGCCCACCGTCGTCCCACTCACGCTCTGCAGCCGGCAGACGCCCGTGGCCGCCGCCTGCACCGTCAACGTGCCGGCGTCCGCGATGTCGAAGTCGTCATCCGTCCCGTCCGCGTCGCAGTACACGTAGGGGCCCGTGCCCAGCTTCACGCGGTAGGCGAACCGGAAGCTGCCCGCCGTGCCTGGGTTGGGCAGGGTGGCCCGGTACTCGTCGTTCTGGGTGTTGCCCGTGTCGGCGCCATGTGTCGCGGCCGTCCACTGCCAGCCTCCGCTCGTGTGGGCGCTGCCAGCCGGTCCGTAGCCCAGCTCCGCGACGATGCCCGCACCGGCGCCCGCGCCCGGCGTCACGCCCGCCTCGTGCACCTGGACCGCGATGACCTTCGAGGCCGCCTCACCAATGGCGTAGGCCTCGACAGGGGGCGCGGCTTGCGTCTCACCGCCCAGGCGGCACCAGTCCACCTGCGGCGGCACCACCGCGGCCACCGTCAGGACCGACGCCTGCGCCGTCTGGTAGCCGTTGGCGCTGCCGTCCCGGTCGCAATAGGCCCAGGCCTCGGTCTGATACCGGAAGCGCACGGCCACCGCGTAGGTGCCCTCCGCGGCGGGCGCCGTCAGCGACGTCTCATAGGAGTCCTGCGCGCCGCTGTCCGTCTCGCCCGAGAAGCTCGCGGCCTTCCAGTTCCAGCCCGTCCCCGTCGCCGGGTCCGAACTCGCCGGGCCATACCCCACTTCCGAGGTGATTCCCGCGCCCGCCGCGCCGCTGGTGCCGTCCGTCACCGTCGTCACGAGCACCTTGCCGTGCACCACCTGCGTGGCGCCGCCCGGCGTCGCGCTCAACGTGGCCGGACCCACCAACTGGCACGCGTCCACGGCCACGGGCTTCACTTCCAAGCCACCGGCCTGGGCGAGCGTGAAGCCGTTGCCGAGGCCGTCCGCATCGCAGTAGCGGTACGCACCGCCATTCACGTTGAAGCGGATGGCGAACTTGTAGCGGCCCACCGTCCCAGGGTTGGGCAGGGCGGCCTTCCACTCGTCGTTGCTCCCGCCTCCGCCTGACTCACGGTTGAAGCTCGCGCCCGTGGAGGTCCACTGCCAGCTCGCCGTCTCCGGCGCGTCCGCCTCCGGGCCGTAGCCCACCTGTCCCTGGATGCCCGCGCCCGCGCCCGTGCCCGGCGTGACACCCTCCATGTAGACCTGGGCGTAGATTTCCTTCGTCGCCTGGCCCACGCGGTACACCTCGCTCGGCGGAGGCTCGATGGCCTCACCGCCGAGCTTGCACCAGCCGATGGAGATGTCCTGCGCCGCGCTCACGGTGAGCGTGCCCATCTTCGTCGGGTCGAAGCCCGCGGCCCCGCCGCTGTTGCCGTCCGAATCGCACAGCAGATACGCACCGTCGTTCACCTTGAAGCGATAGGCGAAGCGGTAGCTGCCCAGCGTGCCCGGGTTGGGCAGCGTGGCCTCGAACTGGTCGTTGTTGCCGACCTCGTCCTTGTACGCAGCCGTCGTCGTCCAGTTCCACTGTGCCGACGTGGCGGGGTCCTCCGCCGCGGGCCCCCAGCCCACCTGGCCCACCAGTCCGGTGCCCGCGCCGGCGCCGCTCGTCACGCCCTGCACGAACACCTGCGCCACCACCTTGCGGTTGGCCACCGCGTCCGTCGCGTACGTCACCGTCTCCGGCGTGTCGTTCCCGTTCGGGCCCAGCTTGCAGTAGCCGATGACCTTGGGGACCACCACTTCGCCCGCGACCGTGAGCTGGCCGAGCTGCGCGAGCTCGAAGTCCTGGCCGCCGTCATCCACTCCGTTGCCGTCGCAGACGCGGATGGGACCGCCGTTGGCGCTGAAGCGCACCGCGTAGCGATAGTCGCCATTGAGGCCGGGGTTGGGCAGCGTGCCCTTCCACTCGTCGTTGACCTCGAAGTTGTCCTTGGCCCAGGCCAGCGGCGTGGCCCAGTTCCACAAGGGCGAGGTGCGTGGGTCCTCCCCCGCGGGCCCCCAGCCGAGCTGGCCGGAGATGCCCGGGCCCGCGCCCACCTTGTCCGTCACGCCCGGCATGTGGACCTGGGCGAAGACCGTCTTGAGTCCCGACGTCTGCGTGGTCTGGTAGTTGATGACCTCGGGGGCCTTCTGGTCCTCGCCAATCTTGCACCAGCTGACGGGCGGCTTCGGCGCCTCGGTGCCCACGGTGAGCGTGCCCAGCTTCGCCAGGCTGAAGGTCAGCTCGCCCTCGACGCTGTCGTTGACGCCGTCCGCGTCGCACACGCGCCACGCGTTCTCACTGATGCTGAAGCGGAAGGCGAGCTTGTACGTGCCCACCGTGCCCGGGTTGGGCAGGTCCGCTTCCCACTCGTCGTTGTTGCCGTGTTCGGCCTTGTAGACGGCGGGGACCCACGTCCACGCGGCGGAGTTTCGAGGGTCCGAGTCCACCGGCCCCATGCCCAACTGCGCCACCAGTCCCGAGCCCGCGCCGGCGCCCTGGGTGATGCCCGCCGCGTACACCTGGCCCGCGACCTTGATCAGCGTCGAGTCCGTGGGGCGGTAGAACAGCTCCGGGTTGGCGCGGTTCCCGTCGGGACCCAGCTTGCAGTAGTCCACGCGCGGCCGGGTGATGAACACGCGGCGCAGCATGTCCTCCGTCACGCCGTTGGCGGTGCCATCGCCATCCGCCATCACCCACGTCTTCCCGCCGTCGATGGAGAAGCGGATGGTGATGACCCACTCGCGGCTCTCTCCGCCGATGGCCGGCTGCAACAGCACGTTGCCCTTGTAGATGTCCGCTTCACCGCTGTCGGAGTCGCCCTCGTACGTGGCCTCCTCCCAGGTGTAGCTCTCCGTCTTGAGCAGCTCGCCGTTCGCCGGAGCAAAGCCTACCTGCGCGCGCACGCCGCCGCCCTGACCCACGCCTCGGGTGAGGCCGGCCACGGTGATGGCGCCTCGCACCAGCACGCCCACCGGCTGCCCGCCGCTCACCGCGTCGGTGTTGCCGTTGATGATTTCGGCCTGGTCGATGTTCGCCGTCGGGGGGCCCTCGTAGAGGAAGCCCTTCACCAGCACGCCATAGGCGCCGTCCGGGTTCACCACGCGCACATCCACCTGCGCGGTGCTCGCGGAAGGGGAGTAGCCGTAGATGCGGAAGGCGTTGACCACGACGACGCGCAGGGCTTCCTGGTTGCCGAGGTAGAGCTTCGCGCCCTGCTCGAAGCCGGAGCCATAGACGTTGATGAGCGTGTTGCCCGCGATGGGGCCACCGGTGGGGGTGATTTCCCTCACGGTGGGCGGGGTGAGCG
>NZ_JABUMQ010000424.1:0-8245 GCF_013336645.1 Myxococcus sp. CA039A
GCTCACGCTGGGGGGAGGGGCGCATCAAGCATCGCCGTGACGTCCTGCCAGGGCCCCTCGCAGGGGCGCGCCTCTGTCGTCAGGTAGTGCCCGACGCGTCCGGGAGCGAGGGCGACGATGGCCGAGGAGCGCGTGCCATAGGCCGGCGTGTGGATGCACAGCGCCTGGAGCTGCTGGCGGAAGTCCTGGGGAAACGACTCGCCGGAGAGCTGCGCGGGCAGGGCCTCCAGGGGAGGCAGCAGGTCGTCCGCCAGCAGGGCCTTCAGGCCTCCCTCGAACCGGGACCAGGGCTCGTGCACCAGCCCCTCGGCGAGCTTCCTGGCCCGCTGGACCTTGGGCAGCTCCGTCGAGTCGAGCACGTCGTTGGGCAGGACATGGATGCCCGGCGGGACATCCTCGCGTCGGAGTCGGGACTGTCCGGGCCGGGCATAGGCCACCCGGAGTGTCCGGGCGTCGCCATAGAGGAGGTTGAAGGGGAGGAAGTCCTCGCCGGAGAGCGTGTCCAGGTAGCGCTCGATGCCCTCGACCGTGCCCGCACCGAGGGCCTGGAGGACGACTTCGCCCCTCGAACGGGGGGCCGGGCCCCTCGCCTGCCCGCCGCGCTGGTTCGTCAGGCCCACGAAGAGGCCCTCGTTAGTAACGCCCATCCACGTCCCGCCGCGCTCCACGTCCCGTCCCCCCACGGCGCGGGGAGACTCCAGCAGGACTTGTGGGCCTGTCGCGGGACGCGCGAGGAGTTCGTCCCGGTTGGCCGCGAGCACCAGCGGCCACTCAGGATGGACCTGGCGAAGGATGATGATGGTGCACATGCGTTTCCGGTCGATAACATCCCCGGCCCCGCGGTGCATTCGTGCTCGCGGGCTCCACGCCGTCGATGACCTCGGCCCACCGAGCGGCTAATGTCCGCCGCCCCCAGGAGAGTCCATGGCGGAGAGAATCCTCGTCACCAGTGCGCTTCCGTACGCGAACGGCCCGCTCCACATCGGCCATGCCGTCGAGTACATCCAGACCGATATCTACGTCCGTTTCCTCCGCTCCAGCGGCAAGGACGTCGTCTACTTCTGTGCTGACGACACGCACGGCACACCCATCGAACTCAACGCGGCGAAGCAGGGCCTCAAGCCCGAGGACTTCATCGCCCGTTTCCAGGACGAGCATCAGAAGGACTTCCAGGACCTGGATGTCCGGTTCGACTACTTCCACTCCACCAACTCGCCGGAGAACCGCCAGTACGCGGAGCTCATCTACGGGCGGTTGAAGGAGAAGGGCGACATCGAGCGCAAGGACGTCGAACAGGCGTACTGCGAGAAGGACCGTCGCTTCCTGCCCGACCGCTTCATCAAGGGCACCTGTCCCAACTGCAAGGCCGTGGACCAGTACGGCGACGCCTGTGAGAAGTGTGGCAAGGCGTACAGCCCCACGGACCTCATCGACCCTCGCTGTTCCCTGTGTTCGACGCCGCCGGTGCGCAAAACGTCCGAGCACCTGTTCTTCAAGCTGTCTCGCCACGCCGACTTCCTGCAGGAGCTGCTGCGCAAGCCTGGCTTCATTCATCCCGGGCTCGCCGCGCAGCTCCAGGGCTTCTTCGAGAAGGGGCTGGCGGACTGGGACATCAGTCGCGACGGCCCCTACTTCGGCTTCGCGATTCCGGGCGAGACGGACAAGTACTTCTACGTCTGGCTGGACGCGCCCATCGGCTACATCGCCACGACGGAGAAGTGGGCGAAGGAGACGGGCAAGGCGAAGAGCGCGCTGGACTACTGGGCCAAGGACAGCGGCGCGCGCATCGTCCACTTCATCGGCAAGGACATCGTCTACTTCCACGCGCTCTTCTGGCCCGCGGTGCTGGACGTGGCGGGCCTGCACATCCCGAGTGAGATCAAGGTCCACGGCCACCTCACGGTGAACGGGGAGAAGATGTCGAAGAGCCGCGGCACCATGGTTCCGGTGCGCGACTACCTCAACCAGCTCGACCCCAGCTACCTGCGCTACTTCTATGCGGCCAACCTGGGCGCGGGCGTGGAGGACCTGGACCTCAACCTCAAGGACTTCCGTCTGCGGGTGAACGGGGAGCTGGTGAACAACGTGGGCAACCTGGCCAACCGCGCGCTGTCGCTGTTGGCCGGGCCGCTGGGCGGGACGCTCGCGCCAGGTCGGTCCGAGGGACCGGGCCGGGCGCTGGTGGAGTCCGTGCTCGCTCGCGTTCCCGAGGTTCGCGAGGCCTTCGAGAAGCTGGAGTACCGCAACGCCATCCGCGTCATCACGGACATCGCCTCCGCGGCGAATGCCTTCGTGCAGACGGCGGCGCCGTGGGCTCTGCTGAAGAAGGACGCGGAGGCCGCGCGCGCGGACCTGTCCGACGCCGCCGACGTGGTGTACCTGCTGGGCGCGCTGCTGGCGCCGGTGACGCCTCGGTTGTCGGAGAAGCTGTTCGCACAACTGGGCGCCACGCCGCTCACGTTCCAGGCGCTGGAGGGGGCGAAGTATCCGTTGCTGGATCGCAGCCGTCCCATCGGCACTCCGGAGCCGCTGTTGCCGCGACTGGAAGAGGACCGAGTCAACGCGATCATCGTGACGCCGCCGGGGGATCCCGCCGCTGCGCCGGCGCCCGAGGCGAAGAAGGCTGAAGGGGGCGGCAAGGAGAAGAAGGCCGAGAAGAAGCCGGCCGAGCCCGCGCCTGTCACTCAGGCTTCTTCGGGGGCAGGGGCCGCGGAGGCCGCTGGCTCGGGGGAGATTGAGTACGGGGACTTCGTCAAGGTGGTGCTCAAGTCGGGCAAGGTGCTGGCGGCGGAGAAGGTCGCCAAGGCGGACAAGCTGCTCAAGCTCACCGTCGACGTGGGTGAGCCGAGCGGCCCGCGCACCATCGTCTCCGGCATCGCGGAGGCGTTTGCTCCCGAGACGCTCGTCGGGCGCAACGTGGTGGTGGTCGCGAACCTGAAGCCGCGCAGCCTGAAGGGCATCGAGTCGAAGGGGATGCTCTTGACCGCGGGCCCTGGCGGCAAGGACCTGTCCTTGTTGGATCCGGGCAACGTCCCGCCGGGCAGCGACGTGAAGTGATGTGTCGGTGGGCGGAGCGAACCTGCTCCGCTCGCCGGCCCGGTGCGGGCGCGTGGAGGCTGTCTCTCGCACGAGCCCGGGCCGACACGTCGCGGATGAGCGGAGCGGTCGAGTTCCGTCTCGCGAGACTCGGGGCTGTGTCTTTCCGGAGCGAGTTTCAGGTGAAGCGCTGGTAGAGCGGTCGTCAGCCGCATGTCGCTCCCGGGCTGTGGCTGTCCAGGGCGAGTCGTGACGGATGGGCGTGAGGTTGGGGCCATTCCCCACTCATGGGGCTCGGGGCCGCGAGGCAGCCGGGCAGCGAGGTGACTGGACGTGACGGATTGGCGTGCGGAGCGAGACCGGGCCTTGCTGACCCTTGAGCGCGAGAAGCGTCCGGCGTTCCGAGCGGAGGCGGCGCAACAGCTCCATCACCTCGCGTTGGAAGCCCCGTCGCCCGCGGCGGACTTCGCGGAAGTGGTGCCCCGGCTGCTGGCGGATGCCCAGCCGGAGGTGAAGCGCTCGGGTATCGCCCTGGCGACGGTGGCCCTTCCTCCCGAGGAGCTGCCCGCGCTGCTCATCTCCTACCTGCGGGACGCGGAGTCGCTCGTGCGCCTGGAGGCCACCGGTCGACTGGCGGACCTGTACCGGCCGGAGCTGCGCGGGGCACTGGCGGGCATGCTGGAGGACTCCGTCCCCGAGGTTCGCTTCGAGGCCGCCCGGGGCATCGCCGCCCTCAAGCATCCGGCGGGACTCGACGTGCTCATCGATGCGCTCGACGCGGACCTGCTGCGCTTTCGCGCCCTCGGTGCCCTGGCCGAGTTGGAGGATGCGCGCGCCCTGCCCGCCGTGAAGCGCCTGTTCGGGCGCTGGCTCCTGCCCGCCTTCGACAGGACCCAGGCCGCGGGTGTGCTCGCGAAGCTGGGTGACGCCGCGGGCTCGGCGCACCTGCTCCAGCGCTCGCGCAAGAAGTGGAGTCAGGACCGCGCCCTCGCCGTGGAGCTGCTGGGCGAGGTGAAGGCCCCCGGCGCGCTGGAGCGGTTGAAGGTCATCCTCGACGACGTGAAGGACTCCTGCCGTGGTGCCGCCGCGCGAGGCCTGGGTCGGCTGGGTGACCCTCGGGCGCTGCCCTGGCTGCTCGCGCTGCTCCAGGACGTGAGCGCGGACGAAGAGGACCGGTTGGATGCGGCCGATGGGGTGTGGCGTCTGGGGGACGAGGCGGGCCGCGAGCGTGTGCGCGCCTCGGTGAGCACCTTCACCTCACCCGAGGCCCGGCAGGAACTGGACGACTTGTTTCAGGAGGAGCCATGAGACTGGTGGATGCGCACTGCCACCTGGAAGTGAAGGACTTCGCGGACGTGGCCCCCGTGCTGGAGCGGGCGCGCGCCGCGGGCATCGTCCACGCCATCGTCGTCGGGCAGTTCCATGGCCCCGGCGAGTGGGGCAATGCGCTGGAGCTGGCCGCCGCGCATCCGGAGTTCCTGTCGCCCACGCTCGGCATCCATCCGCACGAAGCCGCGCGGGCCACGGAAGACGACCTGGCCACGCTGGAGCGCATCTGCGCCCGCCCGGAGGTGCGCGCCGTGGGCGAGGCTGGGCTCGACTACTACTACGACCACTCACCCCGTGAGGTGCAGGCCCGCGTCTTCCGGCACCAGTGCGCCCTCGCGGTGAAGCTGGGCAAGCCGCTGGTGGTCCACGTGCGTGACGCGCACGAGGACTGCGACGCGATTCTCGGTGAAGTGGGCGTCTCCCGAGGCGTCATCCACTGCTTCACCGGAGACACGGACGCGGCGCGGCGCTACCTGGACAGGGGCTTCTTCCTCTCGCTGTCCGGCGTCATCACCTACAAGAAGACGGAGGCACTCCAGGACGCCGTGCGCTTCGCGCCGCTGGACAGGTTGATGGTGGAGACGGACAGCCCGTTCCTCGCGCCCGTGCCACACCGGGGGCGGAAGAACGAGCCCTCTCACGTGGTGGAGACGGCGCGGAAGCTGGCGGAGCTGAAGGGCGTGGCGCTGGAGACGGTGACAGAGGTCACCACCGCCAACGCCGCCGCCCTCTTCAACCTCACCCTGAGGTGACGCCGCCGGCCAGGGCCTGGAGGTCCTGGTCCATCTGCGGCACGTCGAGCAGCAGCGCGTCCGGGTCGTACTGGAAGTCGGCCTGCTTGAGCTTCAGCAGGGCCTGCAGCGCGGGCTCTCCGGTGTGGCCGCCGAAGGAGGCGAAGACGACGCGGCCTCCCTCCAGGTGGAGTGAGCCCTCCAGCGTGTGCTGACGCAACTGGAGCTTGCCGCTCTTCTTTCCGCCACCCAGCGTGCGCAGCAGCTCCCGAGGAGGCAGCTCGTCGAAGCTGCCTCGCACCACGCGGCCCGGACCGTTGTGCAGCACCCGGTCCTCGAGCATCGCGCGCACCGCCTTGGCCACCAGGGACTTGTCACCGGGAGGCAGCAGCTCCGTGGCGCCGCCCATCATCAGCCGCTCGCGCGTGGACGCGTCCGGCTCGCCCACCACGGCGATGGGCAGGCCCGCCGTCTCCGGCGTGGAGCGCGCCTGCTGGAGCAGGTCGAGCACCTCTTGCTGCCCCAGTCGCAGGCTCACCACCAGCACGTCGCAGTCCTGCCGGGCCAGCCCGTCCTGAGCGCCTTCCTGCGTGGACAGCGCGTGGGCCACCAGACCCTGCTTGAGCACCGCCTCCAGCAGCTCGCCCCGGGCCGTCTCATCCGGCTCCACGACGAGCACCTGTCGGCCCTCGCTCTCCAGCCGGTGGCGCAAGAGTTCGCCGCTCTGGAGCTGGATGACGATGTCCGCCACCACGGGGTCATAGAGCACGCCTGAGTTCGTCTTCAGGTGCTCCAGCGCCTGCTCCTTCGTCAGCGCCTTGCCCAGCGCGTTGCCGGGGTTCTTCGTCAGCTCCAGGAAGCTGTCCACCGCGGCGAGGATGCGCGCGCCCAGGGTGATTTCCTCGCCCTTGGCGCCCTGCGGGGTGCCGGAGCCGTCCCAGGCCTCGTAGAGCTGCGCGAGGATGGTGTTGACCTGCGTGGGCAGGTGCACCGTCTCGAACAGCTTGGTGGGCGCGCGACAGGCCGCGCGGGCCTGGGCCTTCCACTCCGAGTTGACGGCATTGCTCGCGAGCGAGAAGTGCCGCTCGGAGGGCTTGCCCAGGTCATGCAGGTACGCGGAGATGGACAGCGCGGCCAGCTCCTTGTGGGGCATGCCCATGCGCTGGCCGACGATGCCCGCCTGTCGCGCGAGCTGCGCGGAGTGTCCCCGGTGGCGCTGGCGGTCCTGCTCCAGCAGCCCCACGAGGATGCCCAGCGTCTCCACGTAGTCGATGTCGCTGACCAGCCCGCGAGGGCCGCCCGGCTCACGTCGCTGCGTGGACGAGGGGCGCCCCGCCACCTGCGTGCCGCTGGCGCGCTGCAGCCGCATGCGCGCGTCCGTCTCCATCCGGAAGGACAGGCTGGTGCGGTTGCTGGTGGAGGTGCGGTTGTGCTCCGCGGCCCCCGTGCGCGACGTCGACTCCGTCGGGTTCGAGTGCGCGCTCGCTGACTCCAGCAGCGCGGCGAACGCGGTGGGGTCGCCGTAGTAGTGCTTGCGGATGGCCGCGGCGATGGCGCCGCGCAGGCCCACGTACGCGTAGACCTCCGACATGCCCGTGACGAGGGCAATCTCGTCCATCAGCGCCTTGTTCTGCGGCTCCGCGGCGACCACGGACAACAGCTTCCTGTCCGGGTCCACCGCGAGCGGCAGCACGTTCTGCGCCTCGGCCAGACGCACCGGGAGCCTGTCGAGCACCTCGGTGGGAATCTTCGCCTTGGCCAGCTTGTCCGCGCTCACGAAGCGCGTCTGGAACTCCGCGGCCAGGAAGCGCAGCAACGCCGCTTCCTGGAGGAGCCCCAACTCCACCAGACAATCCCCCAGCTTGTGGCCGGTGATCTTCTGGTGCTCCAGGGCCTGCTCCACGGCCCCGGCGTTGACGAGTCCTGCCTCGATGAGGCGCTCACCCAGCTTCTTCGCCATGACGACTCAGCTTTCCGAGGAGCCCTCTCCATTCTTGGATGTGGACTCGGAGGCGGGGGGCAGTGACGTGAGCGCGCTGAAGGGCTTGAAGGTCAGCTCCTTGGGCAGGCCGCTCGGGTCGCGAGCCGGACGGTCCTCACGGGGAGGGCGGGGCGCACGCTCCTCGCGAGGCGGACGGTCCTCACGCGGCGGACGGTCTTCACGGGGCGGGCGCTGCTCGTCCCGGGCCCGCTCCTCGCGGGGCGGGCGCTCCTTGCGCGGCGGACGGTCCTCACGGGGCGGACGCTGCGGCTCCTCGCGCGCGGCGGGGGCGGTGCCCTCGGCGGGCGGCGTGCCCTGGCTCGGAGCCTTCTCGCCCCGGGCCTTGCGCTTCTCCTCGCGAGACTTGCGACGGCCTCCGCCAGCGCCGCCACCCTCCACCGGAGCGCGGCCCCGGCTGGTGGGCGCGGGGCCCTTCCAGAGCTGACGGTCGTAGTGGCGCAGCACGTCCGTCCACTTGTCGTTGGGGTCGCGCTGCATGGCCTCCAGCCACGAGGCGATGCGCGAGTCCAGCGAGTCCAGCGCGTGGACGATGTGCGCCTCCAGCGTCATCGGCACCTTGGGGCTGCCGTACTCGAGCTGGCCGTGGTGGGAGATGACCAGGTGCGTGAGGTGCTGCTCCAGGAGCGGCGGGAAGCCGGGGATGGCCAGCGTCTTCTCGCGAATCTTCTGGGCCGTCATCACCAGGTGACCCACGAGCTTGCCTTCGTCCGTGTAGTCGAAGCCCTTGTCCGGCGAGATCTCCGCCACCTTCATCACGTCGTGCAGCAGCGCGCCCGCCAGCAGCAGGTCGCGGTCCGCCATGGGGTAGTGGTCCGCCACCCGCAGCGTCAGTCGCATCACCGAAAGCAGGTGCTCGGCCAGACCGCCGCGCCACGCGTGGTGCATGCCCTTGGCCGCCGGCGCCACCGGCAGCCCCGAGGCCACCTGCGGATCCTCCAGGAAGGCAATCAGGAGCTGCTTCACGTGCGGATCACTGACCCGCTCGTTGACGATTTCGCGGATGAGGCCCACGGCCCGGGCGCCACCACCACCCTCGTGACGGCCCTCGCCCTTGTCCGTCTTCTCTACCTTCTCGACCTTGTCCGCCTTCTCGGCGCGCGGCTCGTGAGCGGGCTTCGCCTCGGCGGCGGGCTTCGCCTCCGGGGGC
>NZ_JABUMQ010000425.1:0-8232 GCF_013336645.1 Myxococcus sp. CA039A
CCTCCGCGCCGACCCTCCGGAGCACCAGCTCCAGGTGGGCCTCCGCCAGGGAAACCTGGGCCAGCCCACGCCCCCCTGTATGCAAGGAGGCCACGGCGCGCACCAAAGCGGGAACGACTTCTGCTAAGGACTCCTCCACCGCGCCGGACAGCAGGTCCACTCCATCCAGTTCCAGTGCGATGGAATCCAGCGGGGAGGCCGAGGGTTCGCGTTTCCAACGCTGTCCGATGCGTATGCGGGTCATCTTCGGTTCGTTGACAAGCCAGTTTACCGATGGCTAGCATCCGCCGCCCATACGGACCTACATTTTTGTAACCGTTCGGAATTCTTGGGGAATACTCGATGACATTTTACGAGGCCGCGCTCCGAATCCTGGAGAGCGAAGGTCGTCCCCTCCACTTCCTTGAAATCACCGAGAAGTCCATCCAACAAAGCCTGCTCTCCCACGTCGGCAAGACGCCTGAGGTGACGATGCTCTCGCGTCTCGCCGCCATGGCGCGTCGCACGAGGGACCGCAAGGTGATTGTGACCGCGAAGGACACCTTCGCGCTGGTGGATTGGTCGATTCCCGAGGATGTGGAGGCCCTGGCGCAGACTGGCGTAATCGAGCCGAATCCGGAAGAGGACTTGCCGCCGCTGCGTCCAGCGGAGCGGCATCCGGAGCCGCGCACGGACAATGTGCGTGCGGCGGGCAGAGGCAGCGAGCGCAAGCGCCGGAGGGATGAGGACGAGGAGCGGGGTGGAAAGCGCAAGCGCTTCCCGCCGCTGCCCGAGGTGGTGTTCGAAATCCTCAGCGACGCCGAAGCCGGGCTGCGCACGGAGGTCATCATCGAGCGCGCTCGGAGCAAGGAGCTGTGCGCCGAGGACCTCACGGTGGAGGCGGTGCTCACGGCGCTGTTGGAGGACAACCAGCGTCGCATCGACGCGGGTCGGCGTCCGCAGTACGCGTTCAACAAGGACTCCGGAGAGGTGACGCTGGAGCGCGCGGGTTCGCCGAGCGAGGCTCCGTCGCTGGAGCTGCAGGCCGCGTTCGCGCAGGCGCTGGGCATTCCCCTGGAGGCCGGGCGTCCGGTGCTGGCCCGTACGGCGGCCACGGCGGCGGCGGGAGAGCCGGTGGTCGACGCCGCGCTGCTCGCCACGCTGCGCACGTCGCTCAAGGATGCACGCCGTGCCGTGGCGCGCGGGCTGCGCAAGCGCCTGGGCGAAGCGGACGTGGGCACCTTCGAGAAGTCCGTGGTGAAGATGATGCACGGGCTGGGCTTCCGCGAGCTGAAGGTGGCCAAGCGCTCCAAGGAAGGCCCCCTGCTCACGGCGCGCAAGCGCGAGGGCAGCGTGGAGCTTCGCTACGCGGTGCGCATGCTGAAGGGCGCGCCCGCCATCGACCGCAAGTCGGTGCAGGAGCTGCGTCGCGACCTGAGCCACTACTCGGCGCAGGTGGGTCTGCTGGTGAGCGCGGGTGACGTGCGCGGGGATGCGCGCACGGAGGCCCAGGCCAGCGGCTCGCTGGTGATGTTGTGGTGTGGCGACGCGCTGGGTGAGAAGTTCCTGGAGGCCGAGACCGCCGTCACCATCACCCGGGTGGAGCTGTACGAGGTCGACGAGACCTTCTTCGAGGCCGCGAAGCTGGACGCCGAGGAGGCCCAGAAGCGCCGCGAGGAGCGTCAGCGCGAGAAGCAGACGCGCGACGACGAGTCCCCGGAGGTCGCCGCCGCCGCTGCTTCGTCGGAGCGGCCGGAGCATCCTCCCCGCGAGAAGCGTCGCCGGGAGCGCGAGCGAGACCGCGACAAGCAGCGCGAGGCCCGCCCGAGTGACGAGGTCGAGGTCTCCTCCGAGGGAGCCGAGGCACGCGGAGGCGGAGAGTCCGCCGCCGAGGGCCGTGAGAGCTTCCCCGCCGCGCCCGTGTCCCCGCCGCAGTCCACGGGGGCCGAGGACGAGGAGGGCGATGACGGGGATGACGACGAGGACGACGACCTCGAGGCCGCGAGCGCCTTCGTGGGTGCGCGTCCCGAGGGCGGAGCCGCGGAAGGCGGCGATGCCTCGCAGGGTGACCGCAAGCGCCGCCGCCGCCGTCGTCGGGGTCGCCGCGGCCGTGGCAATCGGGGCACCGAGGCGGGTGCCACGCCTACGGGTGAGGCCGGTGCCGCGCCTACGGGTGAGGCCGGTGCCGCGCCCCAGGGCGAAGCAGGGGCCGTCGCTCCGGGCGAGGCCGCGCCTTCGGGCGAAGCCACCGCCGCGCCTCAGGGCGAGGCGGGAGCCGACACCCAGGGCGAGACCGTCGCCGCTCCGGCGCGGGTCTCCGAAGAGGAGGCTGTCGCCGCGCCCCAGGTTGGCGTCGAGTCCACGGAGGAGGGGCGCATTGCTCCCGCCGCCGAGGCCTCGCCCACGGAGTCTCATCGGGATGTTCCTCCGCCCCCGCCGGCCACCGAGTCGACGCAGGCGGGTGAGTCGCACGAGGTGCGAGAGGCTGCGCCTCTTCCGGCTCGGAGTCCGTCCGAAGGGGGAGAGGGCTGACACGGTTCGTCGCGGAGGGTGGGATTGGCCGGCACGGGCTGTCCCCGGGTGTTAGCCTGGGGGAGCGATGAAGCCGGCCTTGATGCTCGCCATCTGCGTCGTCCTCCTTGGCGCCTGCCGGTCGCAGGCGCCAAGCTACCCGGTGGCGCCGGTGGATGTGTCCGGCGCCACGGTGCGGGACAACGCCCTGCTGGGACTCGCGCCCGAGGGTGTCGCGACGTTGTTCACCCAGGCGTTGAGGTCCTCCCGTCGCTTCGAGCTGAAGGGCGAGGAGGGGCCCCGCGAGGTGCGTCCCTGGCGCCTGACGCTGGATGTCCCCTTCACGCGCGAGGTGCTGAAGGACGGGGACCCTCGCAGCTACGCGGAGGTGGGCGCCAACCTCGTGCTGGAGCGCTTCGGCGGTGAGCTGCCGCAGCACTACGAAGTGGTGGGCCTGGGCGAGGCGCCGGTGCTGGAGGACTCTCCCTCCGGACGACAGGCCGCCATGCGCACCGCGCTGGAGTCCGTGCTGCGGCAGGTGACGGACTCGGCGGTGATGCAGCTGTCCGCGCTGGATCGCACCGATGAGGTGCTGGTGCAGGAGCTGCGCGCGGATGACACGCGCGTGCGCGAGTTCGCCCTGCGCACGCTGGCCGAGCGTCAGCACCCCGCCGCCGCGCCGCTGCTCATGGATCGGCTGAAGGAGTCCTCCGACGGGGACGTCCTGCGCAAGACGATTGGCGCGCTGGTGGAGATGAAGGCGCGCGTCGCCGTGCCGGCGCTGATTGACCTGGCGCGGGGGCGCGACAACGGCTTCGTGCAGGAGCTGGTCTTCGCCGTGGGGGAGATTGGTGGCCCCGAGGCGGAGGCGTACCTGTATACGGTGGCCCAGGGGCATGACGCGCCCGCCGTGCAAGCCGCGGCGCAGCAGGCCCTGGAGACGCTCTACGCATCACGCAAGCACATCACCGCGGAGGCGCGTGGTCGGGACCACGCGGACTGACATCGAGATGACGCGTTCGTTCGGAGTGGGTGGCGCCGTCCTTCTGGCCGCCCTGATGCTGGGGAGCGGCTGCTCCAAGCGGGTGGAGGCGGAGCCGGAGAAGCAGTCCGCGTCTGGCGACGTCTCGGACTACTACCCGCTCGCGGTGGGCAACCGGTGGACGTACCGGGTCAACGGTCGCGCCGACAAGCTCGTCACCGTGGAGATCCTCAAGCAGGAGGAGGGTTACTTCCACGACAACCAGGGTGGGCAGCTGGCCGTGGACGCCTATGGCCTGAGAGACCCCAAGCGCTACCTGCTGCGAGGGCCCCTGGAGACGGGCCACGCGTGGACGAACGTGGTGTCGGTGTCCTCCACGGAGCGCTACCAGATTGTCCAGGCCGGGGGCTCGTGTGACACGCCCGCGGGCAGCTTCCCGTCCTGCATCCAGGTGGAGGGGCGCAACCGGGTGGATGCCCAGGCCACGCTCATCAACACCATGACGTTCGCCCCGGGGGTGGGCATGGTGCTCCTGGAGACCGCGCTGGAGACGGCGAGCCAGCGCATCCCCCAGACGCGCCTGGAGCTGACGAAGTACGAACTGGAGGGCAGCCGTCCCTCTGGGGCGAGCACCCCGCCCGCCGGCTGACCGCCGGGCTGGTGAACAGGGAGGGGCAGGCGTTGGGGCGGGCGAGTTGAAAGCCCGTCCGCCGGTCCGTACCCTTGCGCCTCGTGCGAGGTGCCGCCGTGCCCGTGGAATCGACTGAGCAGACGCAAGAGGAACTCATCCTGGGGTTCCTCTCCGAGAGTGGTGACGACTACACCTCTGGCGAGGCCCTGTCGGGCAAGCTGGGCCTTTCCCGCACGGCCGTCTGGAAACGCGTGGAAGCCCTGCGCACCAAGGGCTACCGCATCGAGGCCATCCCCGCCCGGGGCTACCGGTTGGTGGAAGTGCCGGACCGACTCACCTCGTTGGAGGTGGCGCCGCTGCTGGAGACCCATGACCTGGGTCGTACCCTCCACCACCACGCGGTGCTGGGCTCCACCAACGAGGTGGCCTTCCGCCTGGCCCAGGACGGGGCCGAGCACGGCGAGGTCGTCGTCGCCGAGCAGCAGACCTCGGGAAAGGGCCGCCGGGGACGGGTCTGGGTGTCCCCGCCGGGACTCAACCTGTACTTCTCCGCCATCCTCCGTCCGGAGCTGCCGCCCCAGCGGGCTCCGGAGCTGACGCTGGTGGCCGCCGTGGCGCTGGCGGAGACGCTGCGCGAGGCCGGTACCGACGCCGCCATCAAGTGGCCCAACGACGTCCAGATTTCGGGGCGCAAGGTCGCGGGCATCCTCACCGAGCTGTCGGCCGAGCCGGAGCGGGTCCACTTCGTCATCGTCGGGGTGGGGGTCAACCTCAACTGCCAGGCCGAGCACTTCCCGGAGGAGCTGCGGGAGACGGCCACCTCACTGTCGCTGGCCCGGGGTGAGCGGGTGAACCGCGCCCAGTTCGCCGCCCAGCTCTGGACGCGCATGGAGGAGTGGCTGGACCTCTATCTGGAGACGGGCTTCGACGCGGTGCGGACCCGCTGGAAGGAGCTGTCCTCCACCCTGGGGCAGGACGTGCTGGTTCGTACGGACCGCAACGAGCTGCGGGGGCTGGCGGTGGACATCGACCCGTCGGGGGCGCTGCTGGTGCGCACGGAGTCAGGGCAGGTGGAGCGCGTGCTGGCGGGGGACGTGGAGCAACTGCGGCCCCGGCAGTCGCCGCGCTCGAAGTAGGCGCGGGGCAAGGCGGTCCTCGACAAGTCACCTTCGGAGTAGAGTGCGGGCCGTGATTCTCCTGGCCATCGACGTGGGTAACACCAACACCGTCCTCGGCGTGTTCGACGGCCGCAAGCTGCTCGACCACTGGCGCGTGGAGACGAGCACCCGGCGCACCTCGGACGAGTACGGCATCCTGGTGCGCCAGCTCTTCTCCCACAGCGGCATCGACGCGACGAAGGTCGGCGCGGTGGCCGTGTCCAGCGTGGTGCCGCCGCTCCAGTTCAGCATGGAGAAGATGAGCGAGCGCTACTTCCGGATGCGGCCCATGTTCGTCGGGCCGGGCGTGAAGACGGGCATGCCCATCCTCTACGACAACCCCCGCGAGGTGGGCGCGGACCGCATCGTCAACGCGGTGGCCGCGTACGAGAAGCACCGCTCCGCCGTCATCGTCGTGGACTTCGGCACCGCCACGACGTTCGACGCGGTGTCGGCGCGGGGCGAGTACCTGGGCGGCTGCATCTGCCCCGGCATCAACATCTCCATGGAGGCCCTGTTCCAGAACGCCTCCAAGCTGCCGCGCGTGGAGTTCGCCCGGCCGCCGCACGTCATTGGCCGCAACACGGTGCACTCCATGCAGTCGGGCCTCGTGTACGGCTACGTCGGGCTGGTGGACGGCATCTGCGCGCGCATGCAGGCCGACCTGGGCCAGCCCGTGAAGGTCGTCGCCACCGGGGGCCTGGCTCCCCTGGTGGCCAGTGAATCCAAGGCCATCCACGAAGTGGACGAGCTCCTCACGCTCGAGGGCCTTCGCATCATCTACGGAAGGAACCACGCGACATGACCACCGCCGCCCCCAGCAGCATCCCAGCACCGCCTCCGGGCTGCCCCTTCAACGCGGAGTTCCTGCCGCCCAACCTGCGCAAGCACGTGGACCCTGCCGCGCCGGTGCCGCTGCGGATGATGGCCGCCAAGTCGCTGGTTCCGCTCAGCCCGTCGGACATGCTGGGCGCGTTGTTCATGCTGACGTTCGACCCGGACGAGGCCGTGCGGGAGACGGCGGCGAAGACGTCCGCGGGCCTTCCGGACAGGATTCTCGGCTCCGCGCTGCGCGACGAGGAGGTGCAGCCGCAGGTGCTGGGCTTCTTCCTGGGCCTCCTGAAGGAGAAGGCCGCCTACGCGGAGATGCTCATCCTCAACGCCAGCACGCCCGACGACGCCGTCGCGGTGGTGGCGCGCGACTGTGGCGCGAAGCTGGCGGAAATCATCGGACAGAACCAGCTTCGCCTGCTTCGTCACGAGGACATCCTGCGCGGCCTCTGCTCCAACGCGCAGGCGCAGGTGTCGCTCATCGACAGCGTCTGTGACTTCGCGGTGCGCAGTGGCCTGGTGCTGGCGGACGTGCCGCAGATGAAGGCCGCGCGCGTGCGCCTGTTCGGCCCGGAGGCCGCCGAGGCCCCGCCGGACCCGGGCCCCACCGCGGATCAGCTCCTCCAGGAGATGGGGGGCGAGGTGGCGGACGAGAACGCCGCGCCGCTGGAGGAGGGCAAGCGGCTGACGCTGGCGCAGCGGCTGATGAAGATGTCCATCGCGGAGAAGATCAAGCTGGCGACGCTGGGCAACAAGGAAGCCCGCACGGCGCTCATCCGCGAGACGAACAAGCTGGTGGCCGTGGCCGTCGTCCGCAGCCCGCGCATCACCGACGGCGAGGTGCTGTCCTTCGCGGCCAACCGCGCGATGATGGATGACGTCCTGCGCGTCATCTACAACAACCGCGAGTGGACGAAGAACATGAAGGTGCGGCTGGCCCTGGTGAAGAACCCCAAGGTGCCGCTCACCGTCACCATGAAGTTCCTCAACTCGCTGCGCGACAACGAAATCAAGGACCTGAGCCGCGACAAGAACGTGCCCGCGGCGGTGCAGGCGTTCGCCAAGAAGCTCTTGGAGAAGAAGACCACGCCCAAGAAGACCGAGGACAAGTAGGCGCGGGATGGGGGAGCCTTCCAGACGGGAGGCTCGACCCCCGAGGTTCAACCGCCCCGGGTGGTCCCGGGGCGTTCAGCTGCTTCAGGCCGCCGCTTCGTCGGCGTCGGCCACGGCGGAGGCGGGCTCCTCCAGGAGCTGCTGGGCGATGACGAGCGCCTTCTTCGTCTTCTCGCGCAGCTTCTCGTCGTTCTTGATGCGCGCGTAGAGCTTCGTCACGCGCTCCTCGTTGCGGACCGCGGTGGCCTCCAGCTCGGAGATGCGCTTGCGCAGCTCCTCCGCCTCGTCCGCCGCGCGGGTGCCCTGCTCGGACAGCTCGGACTGGGTCTGCTCCAACTGGCCCCGCAGCTCCTCGGCCTCGCGCTGCGCCGTGTCCACCTGGGCGCGAAGGCCCTCGGCCTCCTCGTGCGCGGCCTGCACATCCGCCTCGAGCTGGCCGGTGCGGTTGCGCAGCTCTTCCAGCTCCGCGTTGAGTCCGGCGACCTGCGCGGCCTGCTGATCCAGCTCCTCCTGGACGGTGGCCAGCCTGGCGGTGGCGCCGCGTGCCTCGTCCTTGGAGGTGGCGAGCTGCTGGTCCACGCGCTTGCGCTCCGCGGCGAGCGTGTCCGCGCGCGTGGTGAGCGTCTTGATCTGCGCGTCGCGCCGGGCCATCTCCGACTCGGCCGTGCTGGACTTCTGCTCCAGCTCCAGGTGCTGGTCCTTCAGCTCGACGATCTCCTGGTCCTTCTGGTTCAGCTCCGTCTTCAGGCGCAGGATTTCCTTGTCGCGCTTGTTGACGGCGTCGCGCAGGGCGAAGGTGTCCTTGTCGTTCTTCCCGACGGACGCGCGCGCGGTCTCCAGCTCGGTGGCCTTGCCTTCCAGCTCGGACTCCAGCTCGCGCACCCGGTCCTCGGCCTGCGCGGCCACGCCACGCGAGTCCTCGAGCGACGCCTGGAGCTCGGCGACCTTCGCGCGCAGGTTGCGCAGCTCGGCGGCGTCGGCGGCGGACGTGACGGGGGCGGCCGGAGTGGCGGCCACGGGCGGAGTGG
>NZ_JABUMQ010000426.1:0-8012 GCF_013336645.1 Myxococcus sp. CA039A
GAGATTGTATAAGAGACAGAACCTGTCGCGCCCATGTCGCTGGAAGAGGCTCGCGCGGCGGAGGATGCGGACTCGAGGCAGCTCCTGTCGGCCGCGACCGTCGAAGAGGCGCTCGCCGTGCTCGTGGAGATCGCCCGCCGTCTGACGCGCGCCCACCAGGCGACCGTGGTGATGACGCCCACCGTCGGGAAGACGCGGGGGGCGAGCGTCACGTCGCTCTCACGGGCCTACGAGGTCTGGGGTGGCTACGCGGTGCCCTCCAGCGACGAGCCGGGTCGCACGGCGAGGGAGCGTCGCAGCGCGCGCGCGGAGCCCCGCGGCCGAATATCCGCCTCGCTGCCCTCGGACGCCGGCGTGCTCTACCTCTTCGACCGGGAGGTGGGCGACTTCAGTCGCGAGGACGAGTTGGCCCTGCATCGACTCGCCCGGCTGGCGGGACTGGCGCTGGAGTCCGCGCGCCTGTTGCGTGAGGAGCAGCAGGCACGCTCGGAAGCGGAGGCCGCCGAGCAGCGCGCGGCCTTCCTCGCCGACGCCAGTCGCCTCCTGGCGTCATCCTCGCTGGACCCGAAGGCCACGCTCGACACGCTGGCCCGGCTCTGCGTGCCCATCCTCGCGGACTGGTGCTTCGTCGACATCGTGGACGAGTCGGGCACCGTGCAGCGCACGTCGGTGGCGCATGCCGACCCCGGCCAGGACGCGCTCGCCCGGCGCGTGCGGGACTTTCCTCCCGGGCCCGAGGGCAGCGCGCACCCCACCACCCGCGTGGCCCGTCAGGCCGAGTCCCTGCTCGTGGACAACATCGACGACGCGTGGCTGCGCGGCGTCTCCGTGAGCGAGGCCCACTTCGAGACGATGCGCGAGGTGGGCTTCCACGAAATCCTCGCCGTGCCGCTGCTCGCGCGAGGCCGCTCACTGGGCGCGCTCACCTTCCTCGCGGTGCGCCCCTCGCGCCACTACAACCAGACGGACTTGGAGACGGCGCAGGACCTGGCCCGCCGCGCCGCGCTCCTCGTGGACAACGCCCGGCTGTACCGCGAGGCGCGCCGCTCCGTGCGCCTGCGCGACGAGTTCCTCGCCGTGGCCAGTCACGAGCTGAAGACACCCCTCACCCCGCTCCAACTGCGCCTGCAGTGGCTGCGGCGGCAGACGCGCAAGGACCGGCCCTTCCTCCCCACGCCGCTGGTCGTCTCGCAGCTCGACGTCGTGCAGCGCCAGGTAGACAAGCTGTCGGGGCTCGTCCACGGACTGCTCGACGTGTCGCGCCTGTCCAGCGGTAGGCTGACGCTGCATCGCGAGGACGTGAATCTGGAGGCCGTGGCGCGCGAGGTGAAGGACCGGCTGGCGGTCCCCGCGAGTCAGGCCGGAAGCCCCGTGTCGCTGTCCCTCCAGGGCGACCTGCGCGGGCACTGGGACCGTGTCCGCCTGGAGCAGGTGCTCACGAACCTGCTCGCCAACGCGCTGAAGTACGGCGCGGGCCAGCCCGTGCACATCGCGCTCCGGGGAGAGGCGGACCGGGTGCTCTTGCGCGTGGAGGACTCGGGCATCGGCATCGCGCGGGAGTACCAGTCGCACATCTTCGAGCGCTTTGGCCGCGCCGTCAGCGAGCGCCACTACGGGGGACTGGGCCTGGGGCTCTACATCACCCGGCAGATTGTCGAGGCCCACGGCGGCGAAATCGGCGTGCGCAGCGAGCCGGACATGGGCAGCCGCTTCGAGGTCAGCCTCCCCCGGCACGAGAGCACCGCGTGAGTCCTCCCGCGCTCGGCTATAAAGGCGCTGGGAGGAAAAAACATGTCACGCAAGGTGGCCCTCATCACCGGAGCCTCGGCTGGCCTCGGAGTGGATTTCGCGCGGCGCTTCGCCCGGGACGGGCACGACGTCATCCTCGTCGCGCGCGGAGCGGCGCGGCTGGAAGCGCTCGCCGCGACGCTGGAGAAGGAGCACGGGGTGAAGGCCCACGTGCTGCCCACGGACCTGTCCCAGCCGGACGCGCCCGAGCAGCTCTTCGCGCAGGTGGCCGAGCGCGGGCTGGAGGTGGAGTTCCTCGTCAACAACGCGGGCTTCGGCTCCTCGGGCCCCTTCCTGGACCAGGACGTGAAACGCGAGGCGGAGATGGTGCAGGTGAATTGCACCGCGCTCCTGACGCTCACGCACCTGTTCGCCCGACCCATGCGTGAGCGCGGCCACGGGCGCATCCTCAACGTGGCCTCCACCGCCGCCTTCCAGGCCGGGCCCTACATGTCCACGTACTACGCGACGAAGGCGTTCGTCGTGTCGCTGTCGGAGGCGCTGGCGTACGAGCTGAAGGGCACCGGCGTGACGGTGACGTGCTCCTGCCCCGGCGCGACACACACGGAGTTCGCGCAGAAGGCGGGCAATGACAAGAGCCGCCTGTTCCAGCGCTCCGGCGTGGCGAAGCCCGAGGACGTGGTGGAGCACGCCTACAAGGCGATGCTGCGCGGGCGGGTGCTGGCCATCCACGGCGCGCTCAACGGGCTGGCCGCCTTCATGGTGCGCTTCAGCCCGCGCTCCGCCGCGCGCGCCATCGCCGCGGGGCTCAACCAACAGGCCTGAGCACACTCACGCCGATGGAGGGGCCGTGACACTTCCGCGAAGCGGCGGCGTCACGGCCACCCGTCCCACGGTCAGTTGAAGGTGGCGGTGAAGAGCAGCGAGAAGTGGGTGACGTTCCAGTCGTCCCCATCATCGTTGTCGCTGCGGATGCGGCCCAGCGCCACCTCGCCGCCGATGCCCACCGCCCAGTTGTTGCTCACCCACCACTCCTTGCCCAGGCCAAAATGCAGGCCGACGCCGGAGTCCGTCTCCGCCTCGCGCTCGCCGTCCTGGGTGATGCTCAGCTGGTTGGCCACCACCGCGCCGGAGATGTAGAGGTTGACGGGCATGAAGTAGTACGTGGCGCCCACGCCGAGCGCGGCGTAGTTGCTGCTCACGTCGCCGTCGTCGTCACCCTCGATGGTGGTGTCGCCAAACTGGATGTCCGGGTTCGGCGTGGAGGTGCCGAAGAGCTTCCCGTAGATGATGAAGTTCTCGATGAGCGCGTAGCCCAGCTCCAGGTTGATGGTGGCGCCGGCGCCCTTGAGCGCCAGGTCAATCTCCTGCGCCTCGGAGTGGGTGTAGGCGATGCCGAGCTGACCGCGCAGGTAGAAGCCGTCGTGGGTGTGCCGCCCTGGGGTTTCGTCCGCGAACGCCGCCGAGGTCGGAAGAAGCACTGCCGCGAAGAGCCAGAAGAGTCGCATGATGGGAGTCCTTGCTTCGGAGGCCCGCCCCGGCCGGGGGGCTGGAACCGGGGTTATGCAGCACGTCGGCCCGGTGAATCCAGTCCCCGGAAGCCCCGTGCTTCCGGTGCGCGCGGCTAATACCCCGACGCGGGACAACCTGCGCATCAGCCGCCTCGCCTGGGACCCCTGGCCGTGCTCTGCTGCGCCGCCCGGCGCGTCTGTCCGCGCTGAACCGACCTGGAGAGGGATGCAATGACGCAGACCGTGGACCCCTCGGAGCTGGCCCGACGCCTCGACGCCGCGCGGCGAGAGCGGCGCGAGGTACCGCCCCTCACGAACGAGCTGCCGAAGCTCACGCTGCCGGAGGCGTACGCCGTCCAGGAGGCGGGCCTCCAACTGCGCCTCGCCGACGGTGAGCGCGTCGTCGGCCTGAAGATGGGCCTGACGTCCGAGGCCAAGCGCCGGCAGATGAACCTGGACTCGCCCGTGTACGGCGTCCTCACGGACCGGATGCGCGTGGCGGCGGACGGAGTCATCGCCCTGGGCCAGGGCATCCACCCGAAAATCGAGCCGGAGATTGCCTTCCGCACCGCGCGCGAGCTGCGCGGGACGGTGACGCGCGAGGAGGCGCTGGACGCGTGCGAGTCGGTGTTCGCCGCGATGGAAATCCTCGACTCGCGCTACCGCGACTTCAAGTACTTCTCCCTGCCGGACGTGGTGGCGGACAACTCGTCCTCCTCGCTGTTCGTCCTCGGGGAAGAGGAGCACCCGCCGCGCTCGCTGGATTTGACGCGGCTGGAGATGAAGATGTCGGTGAACGACGCGCTGGCGCAGTCGGCCCGCTCGGACGCCATCTCCGGGGACCCGGTGCTGTCGGTGGTGCAGTTGTGCGAGCTGCTCGCGCTGCGCGGCCAGGTGCTCCCCGCCGGCAGCATCGTCCTGGCGGGCGCCGCCACGGCCGCGCACATGCTCCAGCCCGGAGACCGGGTGCGGCTCATCGTGGAGGGCCTGGGCTCCGTGGCGGTGTCGGCCGCGTAGCTCAGTGCATCCAGGACGACACGCCCGCGCTCGAGTGGCGCGGGCTCGTGTCGGCCTCCTCCCAGCGCACCGGGTAGCGGTCCCCGTGCTGGCGCAGGAACGCGTCCAGGCGCTTCAAGTCCAGCCGCTCCGGCATCGGGTAGCGCGCGGCCATCGCCTGCTTCACCGCGGGGTGGTAGCGGACGACGGCGGCGAAGTCGCGCGGATACTCCTGCTCGTCCACGCCCAGGAACTCACCCCGGTCCAAACCCCGGGAGAGCAGCTCCCGCCAGCGTTGCAGCGGCGCAAGGCCAATGGACTCCACGCCTCGGGAGCAGAGCATGAGGTACAGCGCTTCCCACGGCTCGGACGCGTCCAGGTAGTGCTCCAGCGCGCGCGCCGAGGGCCGCGTGTTGAGCACCATCCAGAACGGCACCGCGCCGCCGCGCAGCGCCCACCAGGGCTCCATCAGAATCGACGACTCCACCAGCAACCGCCCCAGCGGCATGTGTCTGTCGCGGTACCAGTGCCGGTACAGGTCCGCCACCAGCGGGCTGAGCGCCTCCGGCTCCGGATAGACGATGCGCCGCAGTCGCCAGCGTCGCTTGCGCGCCAGCCGCTGGAGGTCCTCGCTCAGCGCGGGCTCGAAGCCCCACTCCGCTTCCGGGCTGTCGCTGTCCGGAGGCGGCGTGGGCCAGCGCGGACGCGGCGAGCCCTGGCGCCGCAGGTACTCCTCCACGCGCGGGCCGCCCAGGTAGTACTCGTCAGGGCTCGCGCCGCCGAGCGCCCCGTGCTGGAAGACGTGCCGCTCGCCCTGTCGCAGCGTCGGCCAGCGCAGCTCGCACTCGGACACGAAGAGGGTGGCGCCGGGCTCCAGCACGTCCTCCAGGAAGCGGACGTAGGCGATGCCCAGGCGTCGTCGCTTCACCCGGAAGTGCGTCAGCCCTCGCAAGAGGAGCCGGTCGTGGTTGGCGTCGTGCGTGTGGTGCAACTGGAGGTCTGGATGGGACTCCAGCAAATGGCGCGCGGGCTCTCGCGCGAAGTCCAGGTGCTGGAGCGGCTCGTCCACGGGCACGCGCCCGTCGTGACGCACGGCGAGCAGTTGCGTCTGGGGCAGCCATGGAATGCCCAGCGCCGCGCACAGGTGGACCAGGGCGCCGTTGGAGGAGCCCACCACGGCGGCCGGATAGCGTTGGCGCGGATAGCGGGCCACCACCCAGCGCGACAGGGCCTCCGCATCGAAGTGTGTCAGCGCGCGCGGCGTGAGGGCCTCGGCCAGTCCACTGCGGACATAGGCGGCCTCGCGCCTCGGCACCGGGAGGCGGTTGACGACGGGGAGCAGCGCCTCGAACAGCGGGCTCGTGTGGCGGTGCGTGCCCAGCGCGGGAAAGTCGCGGCCGTGCAGGAAGCCCGCGAGCGCGCGCAGCATGGCGGCCGACGAGTCGAAGTCCGCGACGAAGCGGCGCGCCATCATGGCGGCCCCGCTTCACACCCGGAGCGCTTCGGCGGATCCCAACCGGGACTCCTCGCGTGCGGCAGGTCCATTCCCCCTCCAGGGCGATGACGCGTCCATCGGGAAGGTAGGCCCTGAAGGGCACCCGAGCAGGCCGCCGACACCGGCCTGCCCGCCCGAGGGCCCAGGAGGCGTCCTGGCGTCGCTCAGGGCTTGGGCTGGCGCGCGGTGAGCGGCGGGTCCGCGGTCACTCGCAGGCCGTGGGCCGCATGGGCGCGCGAGCACGGCTGGAGCCGGGCCTCCGTGGGGCCCAGCGTCTCGAGCACGAAGGAGGAGTCCTTGTGCCGGGGCGGCGACTCCGGCCAGTGGCCCCGCTCGGCGCGCGCCAGGTCGACCTCCGCCAGGGTGATGAGCGCGTCGTGCTGGAGCTTGCGCAGGTCCAGCCGCTCGGCGTACTCGCCGTAGGTGGCGACGTGGGGCCCGTGGATGGAGCCCAGCTGCTCTTCCTCCTCGCTGGCTTCCATGAGGGCGAAGGCCCGCCGGCGCGCCGGAGTGGGCAGGTCCGCCGCGGTCGTCAGCGCGTCGAAGCCCTCCACCAGCGTCCACCACGCGCGTCGCGCCGCCAGGGGGCCGTCGTCGGAGGCCTCCGCGTCCCGCAGTTCCGGCGGCACGCAGTCCTGACTGCCCGAAGGCAGCGCGGCCAGGGCCTCGTCGGACAGCAGCCCCCGGAAGTGGACCAACTGCACCAGCGCCGACTCGTGCCGCAGCGTCATGGAGAAGGGCGCGAAGCCCTCGGCCAGCTTCACCAGCTGCGAAATCGCCAGCCGCTTGCGCTCCGTCGGCGCCGCGTCCAGCGCGTCCGCGCACGGCCGGTAGAGCACGCCGTGGCCCGTGGCGGAGAGCAACTGCCCCTCCATCCCCCCGCCCAGCTCCAGCTCCCGGCTCAGCGCCAGCGCGTCCAGGCACGTGTCCAGCGCCGCCAGGGGCCGCCCCTCGGCGAGCTTCAGCCGCGTGTCCAGCGCGGCCAGGTTCACCACGTACATCAACGCGAACCTGCCGTTCGCGCGCGCCTGGGTGAAGGGCGCGAGCACCCCCAGGCTCCGCGGCAGCCCGCCGACCTCCGCGTGGGTCGCCGCCAGCACCTGCTCCAACAGGGGCCGCGCCCGCTCCAGCGTCTCGGCGCACGCCGAGGACAGCGCTGACGTCGGCAGCTTCCCGTCCGCCACGTCCCGGCAGGACTGCCCCAGCGTGGAGTCCGGACCCGTGCCCGACTTCTGTCGCTCCTGGTACAGGTGCAACACGTCATCCAGCAGCGGCTCCAGGTGGCGGGCGAAGGTGCCCGGCCTCGGCGGATGCGCGTGCGAGGGCCGCGCATACCGCGCCTGCGTCAGCTCGTTCACCTCGCGCACCAGCCGCGCTTCCAGCGGCCCCGTGCGCAACTTCACGTACGCCAGGCCCCCCGCGCAGGCGAGGAGGACGGCGAACACGCCTCCAGCGACTGTGACGAGAGAGCGATGAGAAGTCATGAGGGGGAGTAACGCGGGCCGAAGCCTCGCACGAAACCCCGGCTCCAGGGATTTCCACCCATCCTTGGATAGGATTCACTGCCAGTCCGGGCTCAGCCGGCGCTGCGGCGGGGGGCGACGAAGCCGTGGCCCAGGCGTTTGAGGAGGTGTTCGGCCAGGGCGCGGGCCTGGGTGCGAATCTCCGGCACGGCCGTGGTCTCCCACAGCTCTCCGCGCCGCAGGGGGCCCAGGGTGAAGAGGCGGCCCCCGGCATGTCCGCGCGCGTCCAGCAGCGCCCCGTGGCGGTCGGTGTCCAGGCCCAGGCCGAGCGCATCCGGGCGCACCCGGCCCGCCTCCGCCAGGTGCTTGAGCAGCGGGTGACCATGGCGGGTGACAGAGCCCTCCGGCCCCGTGCAGTTGACCACGTGGTGGACCTGGAGCTGCTCCTCCCGCCGCTCGCCCCGGCGCCGCACGCTCACCCGCACCGTGCCGGAGTCGTCCAGTTGGAAGCCGCGCACCCAGGCCGCGGACAGCGCGAGCCGGCCCTGGGCCCTGAGCCGCTCCACCCCGTCGCCGACATCCGGCGCCATCCGGTGGCGGTGCACGTCCCAATAGGCGCGAAGGTGCCGCAGGAAGCGCTTGCGCTCCCCGTCATCCAGCCGCTGCCACAGGGGCACCGTCACGGGCCGCAGCGCGTCCACCACCGCGCGCCAGCTCGCCCCGGCCTGTGTCGCGAGCCGCACCTCGTGGCGGAGGACACGCAAGAGCGCGCGCACCCTCACGGGGATGGGATGGGAG
>NZ_JABUMQ010000427.1:0-7921 GCF_013336645.1 Myxococcus sp. CA039A
CACCACCCCCTCTTTGGCGCCCCCCGCTCCGACACGTGTCTGGAAGCAGCCGCGCGCGGTGGTGGTCCGTCATGCCACGGTGATGCCCGCCACCGGCCCGGCCATCGAGGATGGCGCGGTGGCCTGGGTGGACGGCAAGCTGACGGCGGTGGGGCGTAACGCGGAGGTGACGACACCTTCGGGCGCGGAGGAGGTGGATGGCACCGGCCTCTACGTCACCCCGGGCATCATCGACGCCCACAGCCACCTGGGCGTCTACGCGACGCCGGAGACGTTCTCCACGGGCGATGGCAACGAGGCCACGGCGCCGGTGACGGCCGAGGTCTCCGCCGAACACTCGTTCTGGCCGCAGGACCCGGGGCTGCGGCGCGCGGCGGCGGGTGGAGTCACGGCGCTGCTGGTGCTACCAGGTAGCGCCAACCTGATTGGTGGCCGGGGCTTCCCGGTGAAGCTGCACTTCGGACGGTCGGCGGCGGAAGTCCGCTTCCCGGGCGCGAGGGACGCGCTGAAGATGGCGTGTGGTGAGAACCCCCGGCGCGTCTACGGCGAGGGCCGCAACGTGGCGCCGTCCACCCGCATGGCCAACGTGGCGGGCTACCGGCAGGCGTTCGCCCAGGCCCGCGAGTACATGTCCAAGCTGGAGGAGTGGGCGAAGAAGAAGGAGAAGACGCCGGACGACGCGGGCCCCGCGCCGCTGCGCGACTTGAAGCTGGAGACGCTGGCGGAGGTGCTGCGCGGCAACATCCTGGTGCAGAACCACTGCTATCGCGCGGACGAGATGGAGGTGATGCTCCAGGTGGCGGAGGAAGCCGGCTATTCGATTCGGGCCTTCCACCACGCGCTGGAGGCCTACAAGGTCCGCGACAGTCTGGCCGCGAAGGGTGTTGCCGTCGCGACCTGGGCGGACTGGTGGGGCTTCAAGCTGGAGGCGTGGGACGGAATCCCCGAGAACGCCGGGCTGGTGTCGCAGGCGGGGGGCAAGGCCGTCATCCACTCGGACTCGGGCTTTGGCATCCAGCGGCTGAACCAGGAGGCCGGCAAGGCGATGTGGCGGGCGCGGGAGTCCGGCGTCCCCATTCCCGAGGAAGAAGCGCTGCGCTGGGTGACGCTGAACGCCGCGTGGGTGATGGGCGTGGAGGGTGTCACCGGTTCGCTGGAGCCGGGGAAGATGGCGGACGTGGTGCTGTGGAAGAACCACCCGCTGAGCGTCTATGCGAGGGCGCAGCGCGTGTGGGCGGACGGCGTGGTGACGTTCGACGCGGGCGCGGGTGCGGTGGAGGCGAGCGACTTCGAGGTGGGGGAGCTGGCGGCGAGCGCCGCGAAGCTGGTGGCCGCTCCCGCGCCGACGCCGTCCCTGGCCGACCTGGGCCTCGTCGCGCGCTGCGATGTCTCGAAGGAGCGCGCGTGCGCGGAGCTGGTGCCGCAGGGGCAGGAGGCGTGCACGGTGTTCCAGGGCGTGACGGCCTTCACGGGCTCGGCCTGGGTGAAGGGCGCCACGGTGGTGCTGGAGGGCGGCAAGGTGTCGAGCGTGCGCTCGCAGGGCGAGGGCGGCGCGCCCCCCGTGGGTTGCCGGACGGTGGACGGCAAGGGGCGGTTGTTGACGCCGGGCCTGGTGGACCCGCTCACCTCGCTGGGGTTGGTGGAGGTGGGCGCGGAGGTGTCGACGCAGGACGATGGCCTGCGCGGAGACGCGGCGAAGCGGGACGTGCGCGCGGCGTTGGTGTCGGCGGACAGCCTCAATCCAGCCTCGGCGGTGTTCCCGGTGACGCGGTTGGGCGGCGTCACCAGCGCGGTGACGGTGCAGCACGGAGGGCTGGTGGCCGGGCAGAGCGCCTTCGTGGCGACGGACGGCTCGGTGCGCCGCGCTTCGCTGGCGATGCACGTCAACCTGGGCATGGGCGGACGGGATGCTGTATCGGGCTCGCGCGCGCTGGTGCTGGAGCGGCTGCGCGAGGTCTTCTCCGACGCGCGTGAGTACGGCCGCCGCAAGGGTGACTTCGAGCAGCGGCGCATGCGGGACGTGGCGGCGAGCCGGCTGGATTTGGAGGCGCTCCAGCCGGTGCTCGCTGGCACGTTGCCGGTGGTGGTAACGGCGCAGAAGGCGTCGGACATCCGGGCGGCGCTGGGGCTTTCGCGCGAGTACAACCTCAAGCTCGTCATCGCAGGAGGCAGCGAGGCGTGGATGGTGGCGCCGGAGCTGGCGGCGGCGAAGGTGCCGGTGATTCTCCAGCCCACGCAGAACCTGCCCATGGACTTCGACCGGCTCAACAGCCGGCTGGACTCCGCGGCGCTCCTGAGCCGCGCGGGTGTGAGGGTGCTGTTCTCCGTGCTGGGCGAGCCCGCGATGGTGCGCACGCTGGCGCAGGAGGCGGGCAACGCGGTGGCCTGGGGCCTGCCGCACACGGATGCGCTGCGCGCGATGACCTCCAGCGTGGCGGACGCGTTCGGCCTGCCGGTGGGGAAGCTTTCTCCCGGCGCGGTGGCGGACGTGGTGCTGTGGAACGGCGACCCGCTGGAGTCCGCGTCGCGGCCCGTGGGCATGTGGCTGGCTGGGCGGCAGGTGCCGCTCGTCAGCCGTCAGCAGGCCCTGTTCGAGAAGCACCGCGTGCTGCCCGCGAAGTAGCGCGGGCCTGGACGTACGACGGCGGCCGCCCCCAGGTGAGGACGGCCGCCGCGTTCAAATCCATGGACCCAGGGGGCGCTAGTTGCCCTCGAAGACGCCGATGGCGCCCGCCACCCACTTCTTCGTGGTGGTGTCCTGGTAGCCCATGAAGCCCACCAGCATCCGCCGGCCATCTCCCGAGGCATCTCCCTGGATGTCGCTGATGCGGGACATGCCGTACTTGCGGCCGAAGTCCGTCAGGCCGTAGTTGATGATGCTCCCTCCCTTGAGGCGCGACAGGCCACCGCCCCACGACGCGCCCACCCAGATGCTGCCGTCGGACGGGTCCAGGCCGATGGCGGACAGGTGCTTGTCCACCAGCCCCGAGCCCGCGCCCATGTGGCCCAGCACGGTGCCATTCGCGTCGATGTGCACCAGGCCGTTGCCGAACGAGCTCAGCCACGCCGTGCCGTCACGCGCCACCACCGCGCCGGAGATGTTGTCAGGCACGCGCTCATTGGGCTTCGAGTACTCGGGCTTGGCGTCCGGCCACAGGTCCAGCTTGTTACTGCTGTCGTTCTCCGAACCCGTCTGCGAGCGCCAGAAGTTGCCGCCGTTGGTGCCGTAGCGGAAGCGCGTGGTGCGGTCCGAGCCGCCGAACCAGACGTCGCCGCTCGGGTCCACCGCGACGCCGTAGTAGGCGTCCGTCAGCAGAATCACGCCGCCCTGCGCGTTGTACGCGTTGATGTGCGGGTGCACGTGCTCGAAGACGCCGGAGCAGTTGAGCTGGCCGTTGCACATGGGCGCGCCGTCGAACTCCGCGTTGCCGCGCGCGAAGCCGTGGTTGCCGCCGAACCACACGCTCGCCTTGTTGTTGCCCAGCGCGTGCTTGTCGTAGCGGATGCGCAGCACGTTGCAGATCTTCTCGCGCCCTCGGGGCTCGGCCGCCACCACGTTGGGGCCGGAGAAGATGTCGTAGTGCACCACGTCCAGCGTGCCGTCCGAGTTCAGCATCACCTTGTCCGCGTCACCGCTCTTGTAGCGCGCCGGGTCCGGGCTCGGCCCGTCCCAGTTGTTCTCGCAGTGCTCGAAGCCCTTGCCCGGCATGCCCTCGTAGCCCACGAAGACGGTGCCAGACTTTCCACCCGCCACGGAGATGACCTTCAGGTACTTGGCCCCCGGGGGCGTGCTGCCATCCGCCATGAAGCCGTAGGGGCGCAGGCCGTTCTCCATGCCGTAGCGCACGAGCCTCTCCGCGCCGCGCTTGAGCAGGAACAGGCCCTCCTCGCCGCCGGCCACCCAGACGTTGCCGCCCTCGTCGGCCGTCACGCCGTAGACGGCGACGGGGCCGCCCTGGTCCGCGCCGTAGAAGCGCCAGCCCGCGGGCGTCGGCAGCGGCGGAATCTCCACGTCCTGGCGAGGGTCCGTCGGAGTCCCGCCGTCCGTGGGAGTGCCGCCGTCTGTCGGAGTCCCCGAGTCCGGCGTCTCCGTGGGCGTGCCCGAGTCGGGAGGCTCCGTGGGCGTGCCCGAGTCTGGCGTCCCCGCGTCGGGGATCTCCTCCGGCGGGCCCGGGCGTCCAGGCGGAGGGCCCGGGTCATCCATGCCCGGGTTGTCCTGCTCCGAATCGTCGCCGCTCTTGCTGGAGCCGCAGCCCACCACGGTCCACATCGCGCCCGCCATGACGAGCGCTCCTGCCCAGCGCCATCCCCGCGTCATCCGAACTCACCCCACGAAAACCTGGGCCGCCCCGGATGGGCAGCCTTCCGGGGCCTCTGCATCGCAAGGCCGATGCCAGGGTTGGCTGCCGTTCCAAGCGGGACTCCGTCCGGTCCCGGACAGCCAGTGGGAAGCACAATCCCCAGTCTGGGAAAGTCGCTGTCCCGAAGACCCCCTCATTCGTGCTAGTGCCTTCCGGAAATGGGTGGGAACGACGCACGCGGTCGCACACCGTTGTCCTTGGTGGGGCAGGAGCCGGACCTCCTGTTCTACACACGCCAGGCGACCGAGCACGGTGCGCCCGTGTTGGTATTGGGCGCCGCCAACGGCCGGGTGGTCTGGGCATTGGCCGAGCACGGCTTCACCGCCGTGGGCGTGGACCCCTCGGAGGTGATGATTCGCTCCGCCGAGGAGCGCCGCGCCTCGGAGCCTCCGGAGGTCGCCAGCCGCGCCCGCTTCCTCGTCGCGGACCTGCGCTCCATCCGCCTTCAGGAACATTTCCCACTGGTGCTCGCCCCGCAGCACGCGCTGGGGCTGATGCCTGGCAATGATGACCTGGAGGCGTTCCTCTCCACGGTGCGCCACCACCTCACCCCGGGGGGCACCTTCGTGTACGACGTGCTCAACACGCCCCGCGAGCCGGTGCTGCCGCGCGATGACGAGGAGCCCAACGCGGGCCTGGAACCGCGCCGGCCCCTGTTCGCCCTCCACCTGCGCGAGCGCAAGCAGCCGGGCGTGCCCAGCCCCATCCGCCGCCTCAAGCTGCGGCACTTCTCGCCGGAGGAGCTGGACGCGGCCCTCACCGGCGCGGGCTTCATCCCGCGCGAGCGCTACGGCCGCTTCGACGGCAAGCCCTTCGACCTGGAAGACTCGCGCCACATCGGCGTCGCCGGCCCGTGAGCACGGGCGGAGTGCTCACTTCTCGAAGCGGTAGCCCAGGCCCCGCACGGTGACGAAGTGGCGGGGCTCCTCCGGGTTCGGCTCGAACTTGAGGCGCAGCTGGCGCATGAAGTTGTCCACCGTGCGCGCGCTGCCTTCGTAGTGGTAGCCCCACGCGCCGGACAACAGCTCCTCGCGGGTGAAGGTCCGCTCCGGGTGCGCGAGGAAGTGCGCCAGGAGCTTGAACTCCTGCGCCGTCAGCTCCACCGGCGTGCCGGCCTTGGCCACCGTGCGCGCGTTCATGTCCACGCTGACGTCGCCGAACGTCACCGGCGGCGCGGCCCCGAGCGTCGGGTAGCGCCGGCGCAGCACGGCCTTGATTCGCGCCAGCAGCTCCTGGAGCCCGAAGGGCTTCACCACGTAGTCATCCGCGCCCAGGTTGAGGCCCAGAATCTTGTCCGTCTCCATGCCCTTGGCGGACAGCACGACGACGGGGGTGTCCCGGCCGCGCTGGCGCAGCTCCTTGAGCAGTTCGAAGCCGTTGAGCTCCGGCAGCATCAAGTCGAGCACGACGAGGTCCGGGGCCTCGTCCAGCGCGCGCTGGAGCCCCGTGCGCCCGTCCTGGGCCTGGAGCACCTCGTAGCCCTCGAAGCGCAGGTTCATGGACAGGCCGGCGAGGATGGACAGGTCATCCTCCACCACCAGGATGCGGCGGGTCGTCTCGCTCATGCCTTCTGCACCGGCAGGTGGATGGTGAACCGGCTGCCGCGGCCGGGCTCGCTCTTCACGGCGATGCGTCCGCCGTGAGCCTCGATGATACGCCGGGCGATGGCCAGCCCCAGCCCACTTCCCTCCGTCTTCCGGGTCAGCAGATTGTCCACCCGGTAGAAGCGCTCGAAGATGCGCTTGCGTTCCTTCGGAGCGATTCCCACGCCGTTGTCCTCCACCGCCAGGTCCACCCATCGGCCCGAGCGGCGTGCGCTCAGCTCGATGCGTCGGTTCGTTGGCCCGCTGTACTTGTAGGCATTCTGGAGCAGGTTGAGCAGCGCTCCCGCGACGGCTTCCTTGTCCACGTCCACGCGCGGCAGCCCCTCGGACACGTCGACCTTCAGGTCCACGCCGCCCTCCAGACGCTGCGCGCGGAAGGCGGCCACGGCCGTGTCCACCACGTCCATGACGGGCATTGGCTCGCGCTGGTACACCTTGCGACCGCCTTCGATGCGGGACCAGTCCAGCACCCGCTCGATGAAGACGGACAGCCGCTCCGTCTCTCGCGTCAGCAGGGTGAGCACCTCCTGCATCTGCGCCGGGTCCTTCAGCCGCCCCAGGGCGAGCGTCTCGATGAACATGCGGATGGAGGTGAGCGGCGTGCGCAGCTCGTGGCTCACCAGCGACACGAAGTCCGTCTTCATGCGCGACAGCCGCGCCTCGCGGTAGAGCACGCGGCCCGTGTAGACGACTCCGAACGTCAGCGTCAGGTAGAACAACCCCAGCAGCACGCCGTACACGGCGCGGTTGCGCGCGGAGGCCCGGGCGACGGGGTCCTCGCCGGTGGGCAGCACCACCAGACGGAAGTCTTGAAGCGGAGGCGACAGCACGCGCTCGGCCAGCACTTGCGGCCCCAGCGCGCTGGCGCGAGCCTGCGCCACCTCCGACACCAGCTTGCCCATCAATCCGCCGCCCTCGCTGCTCTCGCGGGGCACGGGCATCAGCGCGAAGCGCACCGGCTCGCTGGACACCGCGCGGGGCTCCACACGCTCCGTCAGCAGCAGCTCCAGGGCACGCACGGACAGGCGCACGCCGCGCACGATGTCGCCCTTGCGCTCGGCCACCACGACGACGGAGCGGCCTCCGGCGGACAGCGAGAAGACGGTGGGTACTTCAGGCAGCGACCCGACTTCTGGCATGACCGCGCCCAGGGCCTCCATCAGCAGCGGGTCCTCCGTGAAGGTGCGGCCTCCCTCGAGCTGGAAGGTGCCGTCGGGCTCCGACAGGATGCGTCCATCCGGCGCAAGCAACTGGAGCCTGCCGCCTTCCTCCGCGAGCTTCGCGGCGGACAGCTCCTTGGGCAGCTCCTGGGACAGTGACTCCAGCGTGCCCCGCCACGCGGACTCCAGGCGCTTCTCCACCGCGGCGCGCTCATTGATGATGGCCACCACGCCGAAGCCGGACAGGCCCGCGGACGGCAGCACCACCAGGATGATGAGCAGCGCGAAGGTGCGTCGGAAGCTGAGGATGACGGAGGGGGAGCGGGACACGCCCCTCTCCTTTACTCCCACCCGGCGCTACACGCTCGTGGCGTTTCGCCCGGGCGGAGGGGCTCGACTGTTCGCCACCCGCACCCAGGGAGGGGAAGGAATCGACTTCGGAGGCCTTCTGATGCAAGCATGGCCGGCTCGTGGGGGCGGCGAGCGACCAGGGCCGGGCGCCATTTCCCCTCCACGACACGGCGCGGCATTTCCCAGCGATGAGAGCAGTGGGCGGCATTCTCGTCGGGAACCGCGAGGAGGACACTTCATGAGACGGCACGTTCTGGCCGGTGTGGTGGCGGCGCTCGGGCTGATGGCTTGCGAGGACTCGTCGACGGGTGGCGGGTGGAGCAACGCGTCGGGCTCGGTGGCGCTCAGCCGGGATGATGCCTTCCTGTACGTGGTGGACGCGGACACCGGGGTGCTCGCGGTGGTGGAGACCGCGCGTGGGGAGAAGGTGGGTGAGGTGAAGGTG
>NZ_JABUMQ010000428.1:0-7912 GCF_013336645.1 Myxococcus sp. CA039A
GCTGGCGCGCTGCTCTCGCGCCGTGAAAGGCCGCCCGGCCCAATGCCGGACGGGGTGTGAAGACGAGCGAGCTGATCGGCCCAGGGCGAGTCCGGTGAGGGGCTGCGTACTGGTTCACGCTCGTCTTCACGAAAAGGCCCCGCCCGGATGGGCACGGGGTGCCACCTCCCATTAGGTGGCTGGTGCGTGGGCGGTGGTGCTGGGGCCGCAGCCCCACCCCGACGAAGTGCCGGCGCCCACGCACCGAAACGTCAGCCGCCCTGGCCCGGCGGGAGCTGGCTGTCCTTCGGCCTTCGGCCCAGCTCGGCGAGCAGCGCTTCCATGTTGGCGCGGACGTCCGCCACCCACTCTGCTTTCGGGCTCTTGGTGAGGTTCGCCTGGGCGAGGTTGATGGACGCCGTCAGCTCGCTGACCGACAGCGTCGTCATGGCCTTTCCCTTGTGCGGTCCGAACGCGACGAGCGGGGGAAGGGGAGGCGTCTTCGTGCGGAGCGTCAGCTCGTCCTCGCACGCCTCCATGGCCCGGCGCAGGGCCCGCGCGTTGAAGAGGTCCGGTTGATTCTTGAGGGTGAAGGAGCCCTCCACCAACGAGTCGCTCAACTGCTCCACCGTGGCGTCGGCGCGCTTCACGTTCTTGTGGGTGCCGAAGCCGATGCAGTCCTCGAACTCGAAGGAGGCCGCCGCCGGGCTGTGCGGGTCGTCCAGCGCGGCAGCCGTGCGCGCGTCGACGGGCTCACGAGCCTGGGTGGGTCGCGCGTCGCGCGGGGCGGGTGAGGGCGCGCGGCGCTCGCCTTGCTCTGGCGAGGCGTCCTGCTGGGGGCGCTGCCCGACCTGCGGCCGCGCCGGCTGTCCCTGCTGACTCCCCTGTCGCTGCTGTCCCTGCTGTTGGCCATGGGCCTGCTGTCCCTGGCTTCCGCCTCGCTGCTGCCCGCTCTGTGGCCGTGCCTGCTGCTGTCCCTGGTCCTGCTGGCCACCTCGTTGCCGCTGCGGCCCGCCACGCTGGCCGTGTCCCTCGTCCTGCTCAGGGTCGTCGCCCGTGGGGATGAGGAACAGCTTCAAGAGGGCGTACTTCGTCGCGCCGGTGATCGCCTTGTACGTGGCCTTGTCCCCGGCGTCCTGGCCCTCTCCAACGACGTCAAACGCCAAGGTCTCTCCCGAGTCGCCGTCGTGGAGCGTGTAGCGGACCGTCAGTGTGCAGAGCCGGTCCTTCCCGCCCTTCGCGCGTTCAACGACGGACCACTCCGTCTTCTCCACGCTGGGGATGAGCATGAGCGACCTGTCGGACAGCCCCTTGCGCACGGCCGCGACGATGTCTGCCTCGGTCGCGTAGTCATAGTTGTGGAAAGTGTTGCGGCCCGACTTCGGCACGTGCCCCACCGTCCCCATCACCTCGGCCAGCTTCCGGATGAGACTCGGCTTTCCGGGCTGCGACGTGCTCGTGCTTGATTCAGTCATTGCTCATGCCCTCTCATTTGTAGCTCTCGCCCGCGTCCTGCTCGGCGCGGCGAATCAGTTCGCGCTCTTCAGCGGTGACGTCGTCCACCGCGTCTGTCCATTCGAGGTCCCGCCAGCGATGCGGGCCTTCGTGCATGTCCTCGCGCTCGCAGAGAACCCAGGTCCTGTCCGGGTGCTCCGCGAAGGCGTGACAGAGATGACGACTTGATAGGTTCAATCACGTCAGACTACTTGCTGAGTCTGACGTTCAGTCCTGCTCGGCGTTGATGCGTGCGACGCCGTTCTTCCAGTGCGCGGTGCGCGCCCACCACAGCTCGATGCCGAGCGCGGCATAGAGCGCGTTCGACGCCGTCGCCAAGTCTCCGAGAGACTTCCTGGACGCCGTCACGGTGCGCTGCAGTTCGCGCCACCGGTCCTGCGTGGCTCGCGTCTCGTCCGGCTTGAGAAGCGCGAGCTTGTCCTCCGCGAGGCGCAGCTCCTCCTGTACCGCGGACTGCCGCTCCGGCAACACGTCGGCTTCGTCCATGCACGCGCGAATGGTGTCCACCTCGGCAGCGCGCCACCACGCCTCAAGCGCGCGGAGCCGGGCGCAGAGGTCTTTGAGTTCTCCGGCGGCGCAGCTCATGGACTTCCTCCAGCCTCGTCCTCTTCGTCGTCCTCGGCGGCGTCGAATTTCTCCGCCACCTCCACTGCGACGTCCCACGCAGGGTGGTGCTCATCGAGCGTGGCCTCTCTACTGTCCTGGTCGTGGTCCCACGCCTCCACCAGTGCCGTGAGGTTCACCTCGCCGGAGGCGTCACGGTGCTCGTAGACGTTCATCAGCATCCAGCGGCGGATGACACTTCGGTCGTGGGCCATCATCGCGACACCTTGCACGTCAGCGGGTACCGCTTCCGCCACCAGCGGCGCCACAGGGGGTAGCTCAGGCGCCAGGCGAAGCCGACGGCACCCACCCAGCCGAAGGCGAAGGCCAGCAGCGCGAGGTCCATCCAGGGGCCACGGGCGCGGAGCTGCGTGGCGCGCGGCGAGCACTCAATCTTCACAGGCTCGCGTCCCTCCGCCTCGGCCCGCTCGCGCTCGCGGGTGCCGATGCTGTCCAACTCGGCGCCGTCGACCACGCGAATCAGTGCCAACCCGAGCACCACCACCGTCGCCAGCGCGGCGAACTCGGGCGAGGCACCCAGCGTGGTGAGAAGGCCGCTGGCCGGAGAAGAGGGCGTGCCCAGCGTCTCGTGGTGCTGGGCCCAGACCGCTCCCAGGAGCGCGGACACGAAGATGACCCGCTCGGCCTGCCACGTCTTGAACCGGGCCGCGCTCTTGAGCGCATCCGCCGCCTCCGATACCGCGCGCCGCGCCCACGGCCCGGGGTCCTCCCTGTCCTCGACAACACGGCAAAGCTCCGCCAGCAGCGTCGGCATGACGCCCTCCTGCACGGTGGTGAGTGGAATGCCGGGATGCGCTCCCGGCAGGCGCGCCCTCGCAGGCGCGGGGTACGTCAGTGGGTAGGGCCGCTAGCTGGCGTCGTAGCCGCCCTCGGGCGGCGGGCTGGCCTCATCGTCGGCGTCTTCCACCGTCCGCATCGGGAGAGAGGCGTGCGGGACGAAGACCCAGGCGCTCACGTATGCGCCGTCGTCACCGACGGACACCTCCGGAGTCGTGTCGAAGTCGACGTCGTCGCTCCCGTACATCTCGCGCGCGCACTCGCGGGCGGCCTTGTTGTACGACTCGTCTTCCTCTTCCGCCTTCGCTGCCGCCTCTTCGTCCTCATGAAGCAGCGCCAGCTGCGCCTGCTCGTAGAATCCGTCGGGCCAGGACTCCGGCGTCCCGAAGTGCTCCATGGATGCCACCAACTGCCGCAGGGCCTCCTGAGGCTCCACGGCCGGGGGAGGGGAATTCCGCTCCGCTTCTGGCTTCATCGTCTCCGCGTTCATCTGATGCCCCCTTTCGATGCTGTCCGCTGCGACGTCCCGGGAGGGCTCTGCCTCCCGATTCCCGCTCGCCCTTTCCCCACGCAATGGGGGCCCGCCGCCCTGTCCGCCGAACCAACGAGTCGAACAGTAAAGCTTCAGTCTTTATTGGTCAAGATTGAATTGATGATCATAAAGATTGAATGTAGATGGAGTCGAGGGGCGTACTGCTGCGGAAAGCGACAGCAAGGCTCGCAAAGGAGGGGTAACGTGGGTCTAAGAGCTACAGATGTTGCCCATCAGAGGAGTGCAGAGCGGATGATTCCGACCAATCCCCCGAAGAGGCGGGAGGAGACCTCCCCGGAAGGGGAGAAGCGCAAGCTCCTCAACTTCGTCCCTGATGCTGACGTGGACGACTTCCTCAACGCGATGAAGGAGGACGGCGTCCCGAAGAGAGAGACGCTTCAGCAGGCTGTCCGGATCGTGCGGGATGCCGCCGAGAAGTTGGGGCGGGAGGCTTGGTATGAGGCCGAGAAGCAGTCGAAAGTCCGCGGCGTCTCGATTGGAGTTGTCCTTGCGGAGCTGGCGGGTCCCTCTCTGGGATCAAACCTCAAAGAGAGCGGGCCATCCGCCCCTAAGAAGGGGAGTAAGGGCTAATGACCGCCAGGAGGGGCAGGAGAAGCAGGATGTGCCAGCAGGTCAGGCTTCTCGGCTATAGAGCAGCCGAACGAGGAACGATCTGGACATGCGACCAGGTGTGAATAGCGGGGAAGGTGGTACGTCGGAGTCGGGGCGCGCAGGCGGAGAGTTGCGCGCAATTCCCGCTCCGGCTTGGGATGGCGGCCCGCTGGGTCCGTACCACGTTAGTCGGAGACTACATCGAGGCTCCGACATGTCGGTCTACGAAGGACAGGAGAAGGAGACTGGCACTCCCACCGTGTCAGTGACCCCCGGGCGCGAGAAGGATCAATGGGGGGCTCTCCAGCCGTTTCATGTCGAGGTGGTGTGTGGTGACTCCCCTCCGCACATCACGATGGTGATGAAGGAATCCCCTGGCAACGTGGAGGATGTGGCGCTCGGGCTGAGGAGGATCGCGAGCGGACTGGCACGCGTGGATACGCGCGCCGAGGTCAAGGATCACCTCGCCGGTGTAGGGAAGCGCAAGCTCCAACACTCGCGTTCACGCGCAAGGTTCGTTCGGCTTGGCGCTGCTGCGGTAGCAGTTGCCAGTGTCGCAGTCGCCGGAGCTGGCGTCTTCGCGTTTGCCACGTCGCACGTGATCTCTGGCGACGAGCGGGCCGTCGTTGCCCTCGGGAATCATGGAGAGGTCGTGGCGGGGGGAGGCGTAGATTCGACCTGGACGACGAGCGTTGCGGAGACTGCCCTCGCAGCTCCAGAACCCATCGAGGACCCTCCGCTGGTGGTCTTCTTCCAGCCGGAAGCTCTCCTAGCTCCGATGCCAAAGCCATGGAGTTGGCAGATTCGCACGCCCAAGGCGTGTGTTGGTTCCAAGAAGAAGTTCATCGAGGGTGGGTGCTGGCGCGAGTTCAACGACGACCCGCCTTGTCCTGAGTCTTATCTGTACGACGACAAGTGCTGGATCCCGGTTGCGGCTCCAGGACAGACGCCACCCAAGAGCATCCCTCACGTTGCTGGCCCGGCCCGGTAACGTAGACTTGATTTCTCCCGCTATCCAGTGATAGCGGTAATAGTTAGGTTTCATCTGCGCACCCATCGCTGACTTCCAGCAGCGATTACAGCCCACGACTGTTGTCGCACGTGTAATGCGTGCGGCCGGGATGCGCCCCGCTAGGTGCCTGGAAGCCCTGGCGGGGCCATCTTCTTCGGAGGGCGTCATGGGTAGTCGCCTCGCAGTTCGCCCCCTCAGCGTCGAGTTAGCGCGCGGTGAGTCTTCGGCTCAGTTGCTCGCTGTGGCTCCGTTGAGCTGGATGGCGCGTCCACTGTCTGCACTTCGCTTGCTCACCTCATTGCTGCGCACATCTGCGCGCGTGCGCCATCTTGTCTCAAGCCCGGCAACCCCCATGTCTCACTGGGGCGAGACGCCTCTAGCCTGAACTGGCGCAGTCGTTGCTACTGCCGCATGCGAGCCCCGCCGAATCTCTCGGTCGGTGTCTCCTCGGGCACTCTGGCAACCCACAGGGTAGCGTGGCAGAGTCCATACCTAATATTTGTTCAGTGATAGTCCGAGCGGGGGTCGAGATGAACGCAGCAGAATTTGAAGCAGTCATGAGGAAGGTCGTCCGGGAGGAGCTTGCCGCTCTCACCAATGGCGACCTCCTCACCATTGCGGAGGCCGCCGCGCTCATTCGTGGTGGCGAACGGACCATCCAGGAGTGGTTCCGGTCCGGCCACCTCAAGCGGATGAAGCATGGGCGGAAGGTCCTGGTGAGCCGCACGGAGCTGATGGAGGTGCTCAAGCAGGAACCTGCGGCGCTCTCCGAGACGGAGCTAGAGGCCCGCGCCAACCAGCTTCTCGGGAGGGCCGGCTGATGTCCGAGACGAAGGCGCACGCGAAGCGGAAGGCGGCAGCGCGCAAGGGGTCCGTCTACCAGCGAGGTGACTCTCCCTTCTGGTGGCTCGCCTTCTACAACGAGGAGGGCAAGCGCAGACTTAAGTCCTCCGGCACAACGGACGAGAAGGAAGCCAAGAAGCTCCTCGTATCGGTGGAGCGAAAAGTCGCGGCGGTCCGCGAGAAGGGGCTCGTCGCCATTGATGGGAACGTCCTGGTGCGCGACTACGCCGAGCGGTTTTTCAAGGACCGCGAGGCACAGGGACACATCGTCGTTCAGAACGAGCGTGGACGCATGCAACACGTGCTGCCAGCCATCGGAGACATGCCGCTGGGAGCCGTGCGCTACCGGCACATCCGCGACCTGTTTCGGAGCCTGCGTGCCAATTCAGGCCTCGCGCCACGAACAATCCGCGTCATCTACTCGGTGGTGAAATCGATGTTCAGCACGGCGCTCGAGGACGAACTCATCGCCGCGACGCCCTGCACGATTACGAGGCAGAGCAAGGTGCTCCCGCCCATCATCGACAAGGACCCGTTCTGGCGAAAGGGGGCAGTCTTCGAGCGTGAAGAGGTCCTCCAGATCCTCTACAACGAGGCCATTCCGGAGGACCGACGGGTGCTGTATGCGCTCCTGTTCCTGGGAGACTTCCGCATCGGCGAGGTGTCAGCGCTGAAGTGGAAGGCATATGACCCAACACTGAAGCCGCTCGGGTCGCTGACTGTCGCGTACAGCTTCAGCAAGGCGCTCAAGCGCACGAAGGACGTGAAGTCCGGACGCCCTCGCGAGATGCCTGTCCACCCGGTGCTCGCGGCGATTCTGGCCGACTGGAAGGCGAAGGGCTGGGCGAAGCGAATGAAGCGCTCTCCTGAACCTGATGACCTCATCGTGGTCAGTCGGTGGAAGGGGAACGTGAGCCATGCCAGGGCGTTGGAGAACCTCAAGGTCGACCTGGAGAATCTCGGACTGCGACGTCGCCGCATTCACGATACGCGTCGCACGTTCATCTCGCTGGCCCAGGCCGATGGGGCGCGCGCCGACATCCTCCAGTGGGTCACCCATGGTCCGCCTGGCGGCATCATGGCCACGTACACGACGATGCCGTGGGCGACGCTCTGCGCCGAGGTTGCCAAGCTCCGCATCCCTTTTCCGCCGCGTCGTCCGGCGGGAGCCTCTGTAATTAGCTACGCGGCTGCTACGCCCGTGCCACCCGTCAGAAAACCCGAAGCAAAACAGGTGCTTGGAGACATGGAAAATCTACCGTGGACGAATGTCATATGCGGGCCTGGTTCTCCACCTGGACGATGCCGAGCGAGGTGAAGAGCTTCTTGATGAGGTAGTTCTCCTCGTTGTCGAGCGTCGCGCCACCCAGGTGCGCGATGCCCAGCGTGCGCTGGACGCTCAGCCCGTTGACGTCGGTGGACTCCCACGTCGCGTCGCGCGTGTGCTTCACACGCTCGGCCACCATGTCCATGGCGCGCTCCAGTGGGATGCGCTCCCACGCGGTGCCGCCGGGGCGACGGTAGAGGACGTGCTGGACACGGTGGGTGCCGGTGACGAGCTGGAACGTCGCGGAGCCCTTGGGGCACAGCCGCCCGCGTGACACGGGCGAGTCGGTGTCCCCTTCGATGTCGATGATGCGCTCGTCCTTGACGTACACGTCCTGGCCGCAGCCGACGGCACAGTAGGGACAGATGGATTTGACGACGCGGTCGGCGCGGGCCGTGCGCGCCTCCAACCGCCGGCCGCGCTCGGACATCGCCGTCTCGCCCAGCGCGGTGAGGTCCTTGCGCGCGAGCTGCCGGAGCACGGGCCAGCGCAACAGCAGGTCGAGGACTCCCACAATGGACCTCCCGAGTCGGGGCCGCGAGGTGGCGCGACTTGCCGAGGATGGTGGAGGTCGAGGCTGCCCGACGCAGCGCCTCGCGGGGAGTTCGTGAGAGGGCGTCGTCGGGCTCCGGACGATTCCCGTCGCGGGATGTCGCGTGGTGGATGGGTGGGGCACGGGGCCTCACCCTGG
>NZ_JABUMQ010000429.1:0-7903 GCF_013336645.1 Myxococcus sp. CA039A
GCTTCGGGGGTGGGCGGACCCTGGCGGCGTGGGAGCGCCAGACCTCGAGTTCCTCGTGGAAGGCGCTTGTCACGGACAGCGCGCGGCCCTCTTCGGCGAGGTCTTCCTGGAACAGCACCCGGACCAACTGCGCCAGGTCCATGGTCGAGAACGGTGGAGAGACCGAATACAGGAAGCCAGCCAGCGCGTCGGCGAAGGCATTCGCGGACTCGTAGCGGGTCGACAGCTCCACCGACAGCGCCTTCATGATCAGCTCATCCAGCGCGACGGGAAGATCTCCGCGCACCTGCCGTGGGGAGGGGAACTCGCCATAGGCCATGCGCAGCATCACCGAGGCCTGCGTGCCGGTGATGGGCGGCTGTCCACAGAGCATCTCGTACAGCACGAGGCCGGTGGACCAGACATCGGAGCGGGCGTCCACCTCGCGCCCCTTCGCCTGCTCCGGGGAGAAGTACAGGTACTTCCCTCTCACGATGCCGGGCTCGGTCTTGAAGCTGCGCGACATGCGCGCCTTGGCAATGCCGAAGTCGACGATCTTGACCTGGCCCTCGTAGCTGATGAGGACGTTGTCGGGGGAGATGTCCCGGTGGACGATGTTCAGCGGCGCGCCCTTGTCGTCCGTGCGCGTGTGCGCGTAGTGCAGCCCCCGGCACATCTCCAGGGCGATGTACGTGGCCAGGGGCACCGGCAACTGGGACAGGCCCAGCTTCGCCGCGCGCTTCTGGACGCGGTGGAGGGGCTGGCCATCCACCAGTTCCATGGCGAGGAAGTACTGGCCGTCCACCCGGCCGAACTCGAAGACCTGGGCGATGTTGCCGTGGGACAGCGTGGAGGAGATGCGGGCCTCGCGGACGAACATCGAGATGAAGTCCTCGTTGTTCACGTGCTCGAGGAGGACCTTCTTGATGAGGACGGGCTTGGTGACGCCCGCCGCGCCAACGAGCCTCGCGCGCCACGTCTCGGCCATGCCTCCACGCCCCAGCAGGGCCAGGAGCTCGTACCGACCGAAGCGTGCGTTGCGGTCCTGGGCCATGACTGGAGTTGCCGGATGTCCTGACGGCAGACGGTGGGAATCAGGTCATCGGGAACCGGATCGGCTGTCGTAGTCCTGGAGTTGGGACTCGACACCTCTCCGGTACGGATGATCCGAAGGTGCCAGCTTGAGAAAACGTCGATAGTGCGCGGCCCCGGTGTCAAACTCATCCAAGCGAGCCAGGGTGATGCCCATCATCAAATGGCAGTCGGGATCCTCGGGCGCGATGGCGATACAGCGCTGGGCCGCCGCCAGCGCCTCTCGGAACCTCTGTTGCTTGATGAGCGCCGCCGACTTCTTGGCCCACTCCTCGGCGCGCATGGCACTCACTGAAGTCACTCGGGTGCTCTCGGAGGACGGGCCGGGTGTCGGGGCAGACGGAGCTTCGTCTTTCCGCTCGGACTTCATCTCCGACATCATCGCGCGTGCCGTCTCGGCTCGAGAGTGGTCGCGGTGCTCCGTGAGAAGGCGTTTGAAGTACACCTCGGCCTCGGGCAATTGCTTGAGGCGGGCCATGCTGGCCCCCGCGATCCACAGACAGTCTGGATGATTCGGCGCGACCTCCAGGCACTTCTCCGCCAGGGAGGACGCCTTCGGAAAATCCCCCCTGTCGAGCAGGACTCCTGCGTGGAGCACGTCAGCCTTCGTCGCGCCCGGGGGATACACCTCAAGGGGGCGGTACGGAGCCACTGTTCCGGGGTCAGACATTGGGTTCGAATTCGGCATCACCGTCGACCGGGCCGCGATGTAGTACTCGGGAAACGCCACGGTCCCGACCACCAGCACCGCTGCGATTCCCAGCATCAGCCCCCAACCCCAAAGGCCTCCGCTGGACGGGGCGGGCACCTCCGGCACATGGGTCTCCGGAGTCTCCTCCGTGGCATGGGTGGAGCCCACTCCCATGGCGGGCAACAGCCTTCGCGTCGTCCGTTGCTGATTGGACCGCAGGTCCAGGTCCATCTCCGTCTCGGCCCGCGACGCGGTCTTCTTCCCTCGCTCCTTCTTCGGCGGCACCTCCGGCGGCGCCCCACTCGCCCGCCACAAGGTCAGCTCATCGATGAACGAGGCCGGAACGGACAGCTCCCTCCCCTCCACCGCCATGTCTCCCCGGAACAGCACCCGGACCAGGTACGCCAGATTCATCGTCGAGAACCGCGGGGCGTGGGAATAGAGGAACGCCGCCAGCGCATCCGCGAACGCATTCGCGGACTCATACCGGGCCGACAGGTCCACCGACAGCGCCCTCATGACAAGCTCATCCAGTTCGACAGGCAGGTCCTCGCGCACCTCCCGTGGCGAGGGAAACTCCCCATGCGCCATGCGCATCATCACCGCCGCCGGTGTGCCGCTGACGGGGGGCTGCCCGCACAACATCTCGTACAGCACCAGGCCCGTCGACCAGACATCGGAGCGGGCGTCCACCTCGTATCCCCTCGCCTGCTCGGGAGAGAAGTACAGGTACTTGCCCTTCACCACCCCGGGCTCCGTCATGAAGTTGCGCGCCAGCTGCGCCTTGGCGATGCCGAAGTCGACGATCTTGACCTGACCCTCGTAGCTGATGAGGACATTGTCCGGAGAGATGTCGCGATGGACGATGCCCAGGGGCTTGCCCTTGTCATCCGTGCGCGTGTGCGCGTAGTGCAACCCCCGGCACATCTCCAACGTGATGTACGTCGCCAGGGGAATGGGCATCCGCGACAGGCCCGTCTTCAGCGCGCGCTTCAGGACGTGGTGGAGCGGCTGCCCATCCACCAACTCCATGGCCAGATAGTACTGGCCTTCCACCCGACCAAAGTCGAAGACCTGGGCAATGCAGCCATGGGACAGCGTGGCGGAGATGCGCGCCTCGTTGATGAACATCGACACGAAGGCGTCGTCCGCCACGAACTCCGGAAGCACTTTCTTGATGAGGACGGACTTGGTGACGCCAGCGTCGCCCATCCACCGGGCCCGCCACGTCTCCGCCATTCCCCCCCGACCAAGCCATGACACCAGCTCGTATCGGCCGAACCTGTCGCCGGGCTGCAAGGCCATATCAATCCGGAACCTACCGCAGAATCCTGGGAGCCCGAACTTCCTGGGTCTCCCCGTGCTATGTTGTGCACCGTGGCAAGTCTGGGAGACGAGGACGGGGATGACGCGCTGGTTCGAACCGATGCCCTACCGGCACTCAGGAGCCCCCGCTTCAGGGTGAAACTGGCGGTGCTGTCGGGGCCGGACGCAGGAAAGACGTACCCGCTGGCGCCCGGGCGCTATCGCGTGGGCTCCGAAGCGACGTCGGACATCGTCCTGCCGGATCGCTCCGTGTCCAGGCAGCACCTCGTCCTGGAGGTCCGCGAGGATGGCGTGCGCGCGGTGGACCCTGGATCACGCAACGGCTCCTTCTGCGAGGGCATGCGCTTCTCCGAATTGGAGGTTCGTCCAGGGGCAACTCTGACCCTGGGTACCACCGAGCTGAAGCTGGTTCCGGAGGGAGAGAAGACGAGAGCCCTCCCCCTCTCCTCCCGCAGCAGCTTCGGGGGGCTGGTGGGCAACAGCCGACGCATGCGGGAGGTCTTCACGCTGCTGGAGCGGCTGGCCCAGGGCGAGTCGGACGTGCTCATCCAGGGCGAAACGGGCACGGGCAAGGAGCTGTGCGCGGAGGCCATCCACACGCATGGCATGCGCAGCAAGGGCCCCTTCGTCATCGCCGACCTGGCGGGGATTCCACCGCAGCTGCTCGAAAGCGAACTGTTTGGCCATGTGAAGGGAGCCTTCACGGGGGCGCACGGTGATCGCGCCGGCGCCTTCGAGCGGGCCCACGGCGGCACCCTCTTCCTGGACGAAGTCGGAGAGCTTCCGCTGGAAGTCCAGCCTCGCCTCCTGCGCGTGCTGGAGCGCCGACAGGTGAAGCGCGTGGGCGCCAATGACTACCGCACCTTCCACGTGCGCGTCGTGGCCGCCACGCATCAGGACCTGGAGGGCGCGGTGAAGCAGGGCCGCTTTCGCGGCGACTTGTTCCACCGCCTCGCGGTGCTGCGCGTCGTCCTGCCACCCCTGCGCGAGCGGCCCGACGACATCCCGCTCCTCATCGACACCGTGCTGGCGCGACTGGGCAAGCCTCCCAGCGCGCTGTCGGACGTCACCCGCGCACTGCTGACGCAGTACCCGTGGCCCGGCAACGTGCGCGAGCTGCGCAACGTGGTGGACCGCGTGGTGAGCCTGGGTGAAGAGGCCCTGCCGGACATTCCGGACGTGCCCGCGCCCGTGCCACCTCCGGAGGACGACTCCGAGTCGACCCAGTCGTTGGCGCTCGACCTGCCGTTCAAGGAAGCCAAGGAGCGGCTCATCGAGGGCTTCGAGCGCGACTACCTGCGCAACCTCGTCGAGCGCTGCGAGGGCAACGTGTCGCGCGCCGCACGCGAGGCGGGGATTGATCGCGTCTATCTGCGCAAGCTGCTCCGCAAGCACGGGCTCGACTCGGGCGGCCCCTGAGTCGACGGGCGACTCTCGCCCACCGTGAGCCCTGGCTCCACGGTGGGTGAGCCTGAGGACTCGCCTGCCCAGGACATCCCGGAATTCTCCACCTACAGCCCCTGCGGGCAGCCAAGGCTGAAATTCCGCGTGTGGCCGATGGGCGCCGGCGTGAGTCATTTTCGGTCGAAACGGCCCGTTGTCTTCACGGCCCCCTGCCGGAGCAAGCCCCCCATGTTGACTCATGCTCGCCGTGCGAACCTCATCGCGGGGTTCGCCATCGCATTGCTGTTGCCACTGATGGGCTGTGGTAGCGGAGACGGAAAAGTCTCCATCCTGCTGACCGATGCCCCCGGCGACGGCGTGGAGACCGCGGTGGTCACCATCTCGCAGATCTATCTCCAGGGTGGCGACGAGGAAGGCGGCCGCGTCGTCCTGCGCGACGAGCCCGTCACCGTCAGCCTGTTGGACCTGGCCAACTCGACCTCCGAGCTCGTCTCCGAAGCCGTCGTTCCCGACGGGGACTACTCCCAGCTCCGCTTCGTCATCACCGGCGGCTACCTGGAGACGAAGAACGCGGATGGCTCCACGTCCATCTTCGCCACCTCCAACAACTACGCGGGACTTCCCGAGGGCGCCGTCGTCGCCGGCCAGCTCCACATGCCGAGCTACGGCTCGTCGGGGCTGAAGGTGAAGTTCGACGAGAAGCTGACCATCGAGGGCGAGCAGAAGATCCTCCTGGTCGACTTCGACGTGGCGCAGAGCTTTGGCAAGGAGGCGGGCAACTCCGGCCGCTGGGTGATGAGCCCCGTCATCAAGGCGGCCGAGGTGACGGCGTCCGCGAGCATCACCGTCGAGGTGAAGCTCGGCGCCGGCGTGGTGCTCCCCACGGTGGAAGGAACCGCGGTGACGCTCGCGGACTTCCACGCGGTGCTCATCAACGACGCGGGCAGCCGCGAGACGCTTCCGCTGACCGATGAAAACGCGGACGGCACCTTCGAGGCCACCTTCAAGTTCCTCATCCCGGGCACGTTCCAGGTGGACGTGGAGTCCCCGGCGAGCGTGAGCATCTCCACCACGCCCGGTGATCCGGTGACGGTGCAGCTCGCCTCCGGCCGTGACAGCACCCAGGCCTTCGTCGTGAGTGGCGCCCAGCCCCAGTAGGCCCCGCGAACACTCCCGCGCCTACCCTTGCCCACAGGGACTCCGGGCACGGCCCTCACGTGGGAAGGAAAAATCCACGTGCAGCGTGGCCGATCCCCGGGGGCGGAGGTCTCCCGCCTGAAGGCCCAGATTTTCTCCGAGGGTTTTCGAATCAGGTGGGGTTGGCGCGGGGCCAGCTCCCCAGGCGAGGCGTCGGGACATGTTCCCGGCGCCTCGTTTTTTATCCGCGCTCGAAGCGACAGCGGCTCAGTAGACGACGAGCGGCTGGGGCGAGTGGTAGCTGACGATGGTCAGCACCGGGATGCGGGGCGCCTCGGCATCGTCATCGGTGCCTCCCGACGTGAGCCTCACACCGTCGAACCGCGCCAGGAACACGTAGTCGCGGCGGGCCTCCAGGAATGGATCCGCGCCCTGCAGCCGCCCCAGGGCCTCCTGGCCCGTCTCGTCGGAGATGTTGTCGTAGTGCTTGCGCGTCGTGGAGCTGTTGCCGCGCTCCCGCGTGCTCACGCTGCCGCCCAGCCGGCCCGGCCCGGTGAGCTGCGTCTGCCCGCCCAGGTCTCCCGACGTCGTGGTGGTGGTGTCGTAGCTCTCGCCATAACCCACCGGCGCATTCGTCTCCACCGAGGCCAGCGTGTGCTCCACGAGCCACACGGTGGGCTTCTCCCCTTCGGAGCGCTGGTCCGCCACGCGGGCGCGCAGCAACACGTAGCGCCCCTTGTACGTGTCGGGACGCTCGACCGCGGACGCGAGCGAGAAGATGGGGATCTTCCGCTCCTGGAGGTACTGAAGCTCGCCGGACACGCTGCCTCCGCGCTGGGCCACGACCCGGGCGATGAGCGAGGCGGCCTCGGGACGCACGCGCAGGTCCTCCGACCAGGCGCCGCTCAGCAGCGCGCGAATCTGGGTGAAGGGCGTCAGCTCGATGCAGGCCTTGAGACCCGCCCAGCCTTCGTCCCGCGACTCCGCCTGGAGCCTGCGCGCGGCGGCTTCACACAGCGCCGGATTGGGGTAGCGCGCGGCGAAGGCCTTGGGGTCGGCGGACGCGCTGGGCGGCGGCGCCTCCGCGGCCTTCGGGGTGAGCGGGGCGTCCTCGCGAGGCTGGGAGTCCGCCCACGTGACGTGGGAGTGGGATGCCCCGCAACCGGCGGCGAGCGAGCCCAACAGGGCCCAGGTCGGAAGAGTCCAGGGATGGTGGCGCATGGAGCTGACTCCTAGAGCGAGGCGGAGCCCGAGCGCGAGGAGCGCTGCTGCTCACGGGCGGTGGGCGAGGCGGAAGAAGCGCCGGTCGGCGCGGGCAGCACGACGGAGCACACGTCCTCGCAGCGCTCACTCAGGCACGCGAGCGTCGCGGGCGAGGTCTGCTGCTGGGACACGTCCGCGTAGCACCGGTCTCCGGTGCCGGGGCACCCTCGACGCGCGGCGCACTCGCAGCACGGCGCGGCCACCGTGGCCATGAGCTGGACTTCCTGCAGGACGCTGGAGAGTCCGCGGTAGCAGGTCCGGGCCCCAGGAGCGAAACGGCCCTTGGCGTCCACGATGGGCGTGCCTCCCGCGAGCCCGCACTGGTCCGCGGCGGCGACGTAGCGGCGCTCACAGAGCGCGATGAGCGTCGCGTCGGTGCGACCCTCGCGGGCATTGCCCACCGCCTCCGTGCACAGGGCGCGGGAGATGTCCTTGAGCAGCTTGCGGTTCGCGGTGGCCTGTTCGGCACCGGACGCGCTGGCGGCGGCGTCCGATTCGAAGACGCACTCCTTGCCCTCGCGAAGCGTGTCGACGGTGCAGGCCCAGGCTGTCGGAGAGTCGTCGGAGATGGGCGGCGCCGCGAGCGCTTCCGGCGGGAGCGCCGGCGTGGAGGCTTCGGGAGTGGAGCCCAACAGGAAGAGGGAGACGAGGATCGCCTTCATGGACATGGCAGGTTAGGCCGTTGGCGGGCGCCACACAAACCGCGCCGTTCCGCACTGTTCCTCGGATGGCGCAAGCCGCCATCGGGTGTCTTCTCCCGGGCACCCTTCCCCACCTGGGTCGAAGATGTCCTCTGACTCACGCCTGGGCCCGTGGCTCCTCTGGCCCGTGGGCCTCCAGCACGACCTCACGGGTGCTGCCCCACTGGGCCCGCGGTGCGTACCGTTCCCACAGCGGCCCCAGGAAGAACCGGCCGAAGCGATCCATGGCCGTGGTCCCCGCGCCCTCGCGCCGAGCGGGCTGCATGCTGGAGATGAGCGACAGGAGCTGCCCCACCCCGAGCGTCAGGAC